>DATLRG010000726.1:0-5090 GCA_035534795.1 Chloroflexota bacterium | reverse complement strand
CCCACGCCCCTTCCCATTGGGTTCCCCGGGAAAACCCTAGGCGACGACCCGTTGACGACGGAGCGCTTCCACGACGTACTTGACGTCCTCGACGTACTCGCTCTGGCGGAGCAAGGCGCTCTCAATATAATTGGTGTAGGCTTGATCGCGGCCGGTTCGTTCGGCGATGTCGCGGACGAGGTGGTTTTTCTGCTCGACAAGCTGCTCGTAGCGGCGCAACGGACCCGCGAGCTGCCGCAGCGTCCCGAGGATCTGCTCCCTCACTTCACCAATCTGCGCTGTCACCGCGTCGTGCTCGGCGGACATGTACTGAATGCCGCTTCGTTCGGACTGTTCCTGGAGGGAGCGGATGCGTTCGTCGAGTTCTTGAATCTCACGCTTGCGGCGCTCCATCTGAATGGCGTGGTCTTGAACGGTCCGCTGGAGCTGGACCAGGGCATCCGGGTGGATGCGAGGCTGGCTCCGTTGGCTCTGCACCAACGACAACTGGCGCTCGAGCTCGGAATGGCGGCGCTTGAGGTAAATCAGCCCCACCTCGAGCTGCGCCTTGGTGGATTTCAGCGCAACCAAATTTTCGGGATCGGTCGTCATCGCAGCCTCACACTCGGCGCTTCGATTATGCCACAGGCAGTCAGGTGCGGCAAGCGTCTCGCCCGGCCTTGACGTTCGAGGTACTGAGCGGGTATCATGAGGATGGTCGTGCTAGATGGGGAACTAGCGGTGCCCTGTACCCGCAAACCGCTCTAGCGGGATCGAATCCCCGCCCCCGGTCGTGCGCTTGTCGGGACTACATGTGTGCATAGGCGACGACGGTTGGGTCTTGCGCGGCAGAAGCCTGCGAACCCCGCCAGGTTCGGAAGAAAGCAACGGTAAGCAGGTCCTTCTGGGTGCCGCAAGGTCGCCTGACCCGAGCTGATTGGCGCGTGCCAGCCGGTAGGCCTCGATCAAAGGTGGGTGCACGGCCAGAGAACCGACGACACGCGGGGGAGACAGCTTACTGTCTCCCCCGCGTGTCTTTACGAAGGCAGCGACATGCGCTCCGTTCCGCTGCCGGGGCCGGGCGACGAACCGGCAAGCCGGCGAGAGTCCACGATTCACCGTGGGCAGCCACCGGACAGCCCACCGGCCATTCGCACGCTCCTGCGCGAGCTCGGCCTGCGCCCGCACAAGGGCTTTGGCCAGAACTTTCTCCTGGACGAAGACGTTCTGCAGAAGATCGTCGAGGCCGGCGACGTTGGGCCAAACGACGTCGTGCTCGAGATCGGCCCCGGACTTGGCCACCTGACTCGTCACCTGGCGGCGCGCGCCGCCCGCGTGGTTGCCGTCGAGATCGATCGTGGTCTCGTGCAGGCGCTGCGGCGGACGTTCCAGGGCGCCCCCTCGGTCGAGATCGTCGAGCAAGACGTACTGCAGGTCGAGCCAGAGGACTTGGTCGGCGATCATCCGTATAAAGTCATCGCCAACCTGCCGTACTACATCACCTCGCTAGCCCTGCGGCACTTTCTCGGGGCCCGTCGACGGCCCGTTCTTATGGTGATCCTGGTCCAGCGCGAAGTGGCCCAGCGGATCCTCGCACCGCCCGGCGACCTCAACCTCCTGGCGATCAGCGTGACGGTGTACGGACAGCCGCGTCAGATCGTAGGCGTTCCGCCGGACGCCTTCTACCCGCGGCCCAAAGTCGAGTCGGTAGTCTTGCGCATCGACGTGTTCGATCGGCCGCGAATCGACGTGCCCGCGGAGAAGTTCTTCAAGGTCGTCTCGGCGGGATTCGCGATGCCCCGGAAGCAGCTCCACAACGCCCTCGCCCAGCGCCTCTGGATGCCGCCAGGTGCCGCGCCCGAGATCCTGCGCGCCGTGGGGATCGACCCGATGCGGCGAGCGCAGACGCTGTCGATTCCCGAGTGGGATCGCCTGACGCAGGAGATGGCAGCGAAGGGAATCGTCTAAAGTAAGGCCAGTCAGGAGTCAGAATGCCAGGTGGGACCATGCTGAGGGTGCTCGCTCCGGCGAAGGTGAATCTGGGTCTCGAGATCGTCGGCCGGCGGCCCGACGGCTACCATGATCTGGTGACGATCCTCCAGGAGATCGAGCTGGCAGACTGCCTGACGTTCGCCGAGGGAGCGACACTGTCGGTCCAATCGAATCGACCGCGGCTGGCGAATGATCCCCGCAACCTCGTGCTCCGCGCGGCGACTCTGCTGCGGGAGAGCGCCGGCGTTCAGTCGGGCGCCCAGATTTATCTGGAGAAGAAGATTCCGGTGGCGGCGGGCCTTGGCGGGGGCAGCTCCGACGCGGCGGCGACGTTGCTGGCGTTGAATCGCCTTTGGAACGTCGGTTGGAGTGAGGCCCAACTCACCAACGTCGCGCGACGGCTCGGCGCCGACGTGGCGTTCTTCTTACGTGGCGGGACGCAACTGGCCACCGGACTCGGGGATGCTCTCGATCCGCTGCCGACTCCAAGACTATGGGTCGTCGTCGTCGTGGTGCCCTCGCCCTACGCCGACAAGACGCGCGAGCTCTACGCGGCGCTGAGTCCAGCCGACTGGTCGGACGGGCGCGAGGTGAGAGGGCTCGCCGAGGCGCTTCGGGCCGGCGATTCCATTCAGCGTCGACCGCTGCCCAGTGGCTTCGCTCGGGTGACCGCGGCGCTGTTCCCGGCCGTGTCGACGGCGTTCGAGGCGATGCGGCGCGCTGGCGCCGTGCCATCGCTGTGCGGCGCGGGGCCCGCCGTCCTCAGCCTCCACGACGACGCGTCCGACGCGCGGTACGTCGCCGAGCGCCTCCGGGCGCACAGCGTGGAAACCTGGATGGGCGAGACCCGAGTCCATAGCGAGCAGTCGGCCCACTCTTGACGCCGCCAGGAAGGTGGGTGTAATATTATATGCCATGATTGTCGGGCCCGTTTGTCACGCTTTCACCTGAGATCTTGCCCGGCACGGTGCAGAGCTACCATTAAACCCTGGGTCTTCAAAGGCGAGGTCGTCTTCCTCGGACGCTGTTGGGACAATTCACAACCGCTTTTGGCGGCCGTGGGCTCAGCGTCGATCTGCCTTTCTTTCTCCCCCACGTGCAAGCGTGAGTGCGGAGCGGCGCGTCGCGGTTCCGCTCGAGGTACCACCAGAACGGCTGTAAGCTCAGCCGCACCCACGCGAGCGGCGCCGTTTTGGCTCGAGAGGTGCTGTGGCTAACACTGCCGCGGTGATTCTTGCCGCCGGTCACGGGAAGCGGATGCGATCGGCCGTGCCCAAGGTCCTCCACGCGGTGGCCGGCCGACCGATGATCGACTACGTCGTCGCGGCGGCGCGCTCGGCGGGCCTCGATCGGGTGGTCGTCGTGGTCGGGCACGGCGCCGAGCAGGTGTACGTGCGGTTGGGTGATGACGTCGAGACCGTCCGGCAACCCACGCTGCGCGGGACCGCCGACGCGGTCATCTGCGCGGGCGCCCTGCTCCGCTCGGACCGCGGCTGCACGGACGTCGTCATCGCGCACGGCGATTGCCCGATGCTCACGTCAGAGCTCTTCGAAGCGCTGATCCAGTGCCGGAGAGACAGTGGCGCGATGATTGCCCTGGTAGCATCTCCGACCGACGACCCCCACGGCTACGGTCGGGTGATTCGGAGTCCGGGTGGAGGAGTGACGGCAATCGTCGAGGAAGCGAGCGCGACCGTGGCGGAGCGAGCGGTGCGCGAGGTCAACGCCGGGGTGTATTGCGTCGAGGCGACCTGGCTGTGGGAACACCTGCTCGCGATCCAACCGTCGACGTCCGGTGAGTACTACCTGACCGATCTGATCGGCATTGCCGTGGCAGAGGGGCAGTCCGTCCAGGCGATCGAGGCTCCGCTCAGCGTCACCGCGGGCGTGAACGACCGAACACAGCTCGCGTTTGCCGAAAGAATCATCCGCGACCGGGTCCGTCACGCGCTGATGCTGTCGGGGGTCACACTGATCGACCCGGCCACGACGTACGTCGACGTCGGCGTGACGATCGGGGTGGACAGCATTGTCTACCCTGGCACGTTCCTCGAGGGCGCTACCTCCATCGGCCAGGACTGCCGCATCGGGCCGTACAGCCGCATTGTCGATTCCAGGGTTGGCGACGGCGTCGTCGTCGAGTTGTCGGTCCTGGAGGGTGCCGAGGTCGCGACCGGCGTGCGGATTGGCCCGTTCAGCCACCTCCGACGCGGAGCTCGCATCGAGGCCAACGCCGAGCTTGGCAACTACGCCGAGGTCAAGAACGCGCGCATCGGCGTTGGGACGAAGCTGCACCACGTCAGCTACATCGGCGACGCTGACATCGGCGCCGGCGTGAACGTTGGAGCCGGGACCATCACCACCAATTACGACAGCGAATCAGGGCAGAAGAATCGAACGATCGTCGAAGACGGTGCCAGTTTGGGAAGTGATACGATGCTGGTCGCTCCGGTGACGATCGGCAAGGACGCGATGACCGGTGCCGGGGCGGTCGTGACGCACGACGTCGAACCCGGGATGCTGGTCGTCGGCGTGCCGGCGCGACCGCGTCGCCGGCGCCAGTCGTCCTCCACCTGAGAAGCCGGGGAGGCTATTGTTTGGATCCTGATAGTACGGGCATTTATCTCTGGCTCATCCTGATCGTCGCGACCGCCGTGTACGTGTTCGCATCGCTCGCCGAGGGTACGATCAGCTCGTTGAGCCGGGCGCGGATTCAGCGCCTGGCCGACCAGGATGAGCAGGCTGCGCGCCGCATCGTCGATTTTGCCGAGCGACCCGCCAAGTACCTCGCGACGATCGCGGTGGCCAGGCCAGCTGCGCTGATCGCGGCGGTGATCGCCAGCTTCCAACTGCTTGCCGGCGTGGTGCTGCGCTCGGACACGTTCGTGGCCTGGATCGTGACCCTGATCGTCGCGCTGCTGCTCGGCTGGGTTGTTCCGCACGCGACCGCTTCAGATCACCCGGAGGACGTAGCAGCCGGTATCGCGCTGCCGATCCGTGTTCTCAGGGTGGTCTTTTCGCCCCTGGAGCAACTCGTCGACTGGGCGACGAATTGCCTCGCTCGTTTGCTTGGTGCCGCTGCCGTTCCAGAAGGACCGATCGTCACGCCGGCCGAGCTG
>DATLRG010000725.1:0-5143 GCA_035534795.1 Chloroflexota bacterium | reverse complement strand
TGAAAAATCTATTCCAGGTAATTCACAGGAAGCTCACAGGAAGCTGATAGGTAATTGACCCCTCTTAGGCTGGAAGCATCACGACAGTCTCAGGAGGTCGTCAATGGAACTTCCCTTCGTCTTCGACTGGCAGCCGCCTCGCATCACGAAGTGGGATCTTCTCCGGACGCGGTGGGTCTGGCTCGTATTCATCATTGGGAGCGCCACGTTCACGCTGTTGTTCTGGCTGCATCCGTGGGTTCGAGCCGCCGACGTGCCCAGTGCGCTACTATCGATTTCGAGCACCCCCACGGACGCGACCATCAGCGTCGATGGCCACGAGCGAGGTCAGACACCCGTTCGGCTCGAGCTGGCACCCGGCGACCATCAGGTCACAGTCCATCGCGCCGGCTTTGTGGATATGACCTACCGGCTGCAGTTGGCATCCGGCGCGCGGGCATCTCTGCCGGCGGTCCTCTGGCGCCAGCAGCCGACAGTCGAGCCTCTCCGAATTCCGTTACCCGGAGCGCAGGTCGTCGACGCCGGCTTCCTTGCCAACGGGCGGCTCACCCTGACGCTGAGTCTTCCTCCCGCGAACGAGCGTCAGTTCTGGCTACTGGGTCCGGACAACGTGCCCCGGTCGATCGGGCCCCCGTACGCCGAAGGGGCCATCGCAAGCACTCTCGATGGAAGCCAGCTCGCATACCTCGCGCGTGGCCAGGTCAGCCTCGGGCTGTCGGACCGTCTCGACCAGCTTTGGACGACGACGCAGCATGGCAATCCGGGCCAGCTGCGCTACGTTCTCCCAGTGAGCGACGAGCGGCTCGTCGATCTCAGCTGGGCGCCGGATGGTCAACATCTGCTCGTCGTCGACGAGCAATCAGCGGTCGCGGGTGGCTCGCGCGACCGTCTCCTGTGGCTTCCCGCCAGGGATGGCGACCCGCGCGTCCTCATCGACCTTCCCAGTAAGGTGGTTGCCGGTAGTTACGTCTGGAGCCCGGACGGGCAGCAGGTCGCGTTTCTCGCCCAATCGAGCGACCACGTTACTCTCTGTCTACTCGACACTCGCGATGGTTCGCTGCGCGACCTCGCGGATCTGACGTCCAGCAGTCCGCCTCCCTTCGCTCCTTTCACCTGGTCAGCGGATGGGACGCGCCTCCTCTACAGCGCCGCGGTGCCGGCCTCACCATCGCTGGGCGGCTGGCTATTCGGCGGTTCGGCGCAGCTCGCGCTCTTCGCGGTCGACGCCGCCCATCCGCTCGGGAACCAGCTCGGCCTGACCGATGCCGCGTTCGCCACCTGGCGTGACGACGGCAGTGTCCTGGGGCTGACGCGACGCGGCAGCGATGGGCGGCTCACTCTGCGCTTGTTCGATCCGGATGGCCAGAGCCACGACCTCGCGACCCTGCCGTTGCAGTCGACCGCCAACTTCGGCGTCCGGTGGGACGTCGCCCACGGTCAGGCGATCGTCGCGATTCCCAACACCGCGAGCCTCGGCCAGAGCCATTTCTCCTACTGGCTGGTTCGCTTTCAGGGGGAGGCCGCTCAATGACAACGGCTCGTCACCTGGCCACCCTCGGCGCAACGGCATTTTTCCTGGGGCTCTGGCTCGCGCTCGCCCCGGGCGTCTTCGCCGATGAACCACCCGGTAATGGCGCCTCCTCTCCGGTTGTCAGCGTCACGCCCGGTCCGGTGGGCAACGTACCCACCGCATCGGGCGGGCACCTCCCCATTCTCCCCGATCCGACGCAGTGGGCGACCGACGTCTTCAACCAGGTGATCATGACGGTCCTGCGCAGTCTGGTCGACGCGATTCGATCCGTCGTCGGCAGCGTCCTCGGCGGTCCGCTCAACTTCATCACGCAGACCCCGGCGCAGGGGACCTACGCCAGCCCGACCGTCATGGCGCTCTGGAACGCGGTGCGGCTCATCGCGGACGCGGGGCTTGCCATCGTCGCGCTCTGGGGTGGAGTAACGCTGATCATCCACGCCCAGACTGGCTCGCCCTACCACGAGGCGATGGAGCTGATTCCCCGACTGATCCTCGGCGCGCTTCTGGCCAATACCAGCCTGTCCTGGGGCCAGATCGCGATCGACCTGAACAACGCACTTTGCGACGCCGTGGGCCAGGCGAGCCTCCCGGGCTTTGACCAGGCGGACGCCACGAGCCAGGTTCTCGCGCAGGTCGTGACGGTCCTGATTTATCTCGTCATGAGTCTGTTGCTCCTGATCCAGATGCTGATGCGGCTCGCGCTCGTCGACGTCCTGCTCGTGGTCGCGCCGCTCGGCCTCCTCTGCTGGGTGCTCCCGCAGACGCAGGGATGGGCGCGCCTCTGGTCGAGCACCTTCACGACCGCCGTGTTCACGCAGTTCCTCCAGGTTCTCGCTCTCAAGCTCGGTAGCGCCCTCGTCACGGACCTCACGACGACCGGCGCCGCTTCGCTGCTGACCTTCTTCCTGGGGATCGCGGTCCTCGCCCTGACCCTCCGGATTCCCACGCTGATGCGCCACCAGACCGGCGATGGACTCGGCTTCCTCCGCTACCTCGCCTACCGCAAAGGGGCGCAGGCGCTCGGGGGAGGCGGGGGCGGTGCGAAAGGAGGCGGCTGATGCAAGCCACGCTCACCGCGCTGCTCCTCTCCGGCCTGGAGCGCGAGGCGCTCAAGGTTGTCGCCGCCCTGGTGCTCGCGTTCGCCATCGTCGTGGTATTCACCGTGAGCAGCGTCGCCGCACTCCTGGGAAGCCTCGGTTCCTTGGCCAGCCCGAGCGGGCCTCTTGCCGGTCACCCGATGTCGGGTCCGACGGGCGCTCGCGTCGTCGTGATCGCGCGCTCCCAGACGGGGATGCCTTACGTCTGGGGCGGAGCCAGCCCGGCCACCGGTTTCGACTGCTCCGGTCTGGTGCAGTGGAGCTATGCCCAGCTCGGCGTCAGCCTGCCGCGGACGGCGCAAGAGCAGTACAACGCGACCGTGCGGGTCGGCCCGGGCGGGCTTCAACCCGGAGACCTCGTTTTCTTCGCCTACACCTATCCGAGCTCACCGTCCGAACCGATCACGCACGTCGGCCTCTACGTCGGCAACGGTCAGATGATCAACGCCCCGACTGACGGCGACGTTGTCCGGGAGATGCCGGTGTTCACCGGCTT
The DNA here is from genome assembly GCA_035534795.1 of Chloroflexota bacterium. Lineage (GTDB taxonomy): Bacteria > Chloroflexota > UBA6077 > FW602-bin22 > CADDYW01 > JAJPKB01. The sequence goes on along the minus strand of DATLRG010000725.1, from coordinate 2,019 downwards.
CTGGGGCGCCCACTTCGCCGGTGCCGGGCGGGTGGTGAGGTAGACGATGACAGCCCCAGGCTTGCCACGCGGGCCACCGCACAGACTTGGCACGCTCGATCGGCAGTTACGAAGAACGACATTCCTGGCGTACGCCAGAACATTTGAGGAGACATCTCAATGGATGCGATCAACGTCCTGTTCACCAATCTACTGAACCTCGGGCTCGGGGTCGCGGTCACCGTCGCAGCCTTCTTCCTGATGGCCGGCGCCTTCATGTACATGAGCGCGGGCGGCAACCCGCGCCAGATGGAGTCTGGCAAAACCGCGATGCTGAACGCGATCGCCGGGTTGGCGATCGTCCTCTCGGCGCGGGTCGTCGCCGGCATGATCCAGTCGGCCCTGGCGCATTAGGAGGGGGCCATGAGCCTGAAGCGACACGAGATTCCGACCCACCTCAACGTGGAGGATCGGGCCTTTTATGGCTTGTCCGTCCGACAGGTGATGTATCTGACCGTCGGCTGCGCCTTGAGCTATGGCCTCTGGAATCAGTGGCCGGATCTGCCGGTCGCCGCTCGTCTGGCGCTCGCCGCGACCTGCTTCCTTCTCGCCGTCGCGCTCGCCCTCATTCGACCAGCCGGTCGCGGCTTCGAGGAGTGGGCGATCGTCGCGCTCCGCTACGTCGCGGTCCCGAAGATTGCCTCCTGGCGACCCGTCGAGCCTGATCCGCTCAGTTGGCGTCCGCTGGCGGTCCACTGGGAGGAGCTAAGCCCCACGCTCGGCTGGCAGGCGAACGGGAATAGCGCCGACCCGGAGGAGCAGCGATGACCCGGCGGGCATCGGCGCAAACCGCGCATCTCCACCTTGACGCGATCGCTGATGACATGCTCCAGCTCCGGGGCAATCAGCTGCGGGCCGTCCTCGAGGTGAGCAGCATCAACCTGGCACTCCAGGGTGACGTCGAGCAGGAGGCGACGATCGTGGGCTTCGCGGCCTTCCTCAACGGTCTCGCGTTTCCGGTCCAGCTCCTCGTACGCGCCGTTCCGGTCGACGTGGCCGGTTACCTGGAGGAGCTGGAGCGTCGCGCGGCCCGGCTCCCCGAGACCCTGGCCGACCTGGCCCGCGACCACGCCGCGTTTCTGCGTCGGCTCGCCCGCAGCCGGACACTCCTCGAACGGCGCTTCTACGTGGTCGTCCCGGCCGAAGTCAGTCCGCCCCACGGCGGCTGGTGGCCGTTCGGTTCGCGACCGGGCCCCGGCGTCGATCTCGTCGCGGCCCGGAAGCAATTGACCTTCCGCTGCGATGAGGTCAGCCGCCAGCTCGGCCGTAGCGGACTGAGCGCTCGGCGCCTCGTGAGTAATGAGCTTGCCGAGCTCCTGTACACCTGCTGGTGCCCCGACCTGGCGCGCCTCCAGCGGCTCCGTGATGACCTGGCAGCCTACGCGACTCTCGTCGTGCGCGCCGACCGCTCCCGACAACGATCCGACAAAAGGAGGCACTGATGCCTTTCCTCACGATTCGGCGCCGACATCCGCGGCAGCCGACTGGCCTGGCGCCGGACGAGCGGCGCTTCGTTCAGGGGACGCGCTCGCTCGCCGACCTCGTCGCCCCGGCGGCGGTCGAGGTCGCCCGTGACCACGTTCGCCTCGATGCCCAGTACGTCCGGACCCTCGCCGTGATCGGCTATCCCCGCAGCGTGAGCCCGGGGTGGCTCGCCCCCCTGATCGACTTCGAGGAACCGCTCGAGGTGAGTCTGCACGTCTACCCGCTCCAAAGCGGCGAGATGGTCCGGACCCTGACCCACAAGATGGTCCAGCTCCACTCGTCGCGGCTCCTGGCCGCGCGCGACGGTCGGCTGGCCGATCCGGAGCGGGAGGTCGCCTACGGCGATGCCGAGCAGCTCCGCGACGCCCTCCAGCGCGGCGAGGAGAAGGTCTTCGCGGTGAGCCTCTATCTCCTCCTGCGGGCGAGTTCGCTCGCCGCGCTCAACGATCTGACCCGTCGGGTCGAGGCGACGCTGGGCAGCATGCTCGCCCAGTC
>DATLRG010000724.1:0-8320 GCA_035534795.1 Chloroflexota bacterium | reverse complement strand
CACCCTGGCGTTACTTTGGGAGGGTAGACGTGGTGACCCGACCCGAGGTACCCGCGAAATCCTGGCGGATGGCGCCGTCGGTGCTCTTCGCCGTCCTGTTCGGGATCAACGTCCTGAACTACACCGATCGGTACGTACTGCCGGCCGTCGTCAGCCAGATCAAAGCGGATCTCGTGTTGTCCGACACCCAGATCGGCCTGCTCGGCACCGCGTTTCTGCTCGTGTACGCGGTCGCGGCCATACCGGCCGGGATCATCGCCGACCGGTTCCGGCGGACGACGCTGATCAGCGCTGGGGTCGTCGTCTGGAGCTTCGCGACTCTGCTAACCGGGCTGACGCACTCGTTCGGCCAACTCTTCGGGGTGCGCGCCTGCCTGGGCATCGGGGAAGCAACCTACTTTCCGCCGTCGACGACGCTGCTCGCCGATGCGTTTCCAGTGGCGCGACGAGCGCGGCTGATGGCGTGGTGGGGCCTGGCCGCGCCGGTTGGCGTGTTCCTGGGCTACGCCGCGGGCGGTCTCGTGGGCCAGCACTTCGGTTGGCGCGCGGCGTTCTACCTGACTGCCGTTCCCGGCGTGATCCTAGCACTGCTGGCCGGCCGGTTACTGGAGCCACGGCGCGGCGCCAGTGAGTCCCTCGGGGACTTCATCGCTGAGCGCTTCACCGAGACAGTGCGACGCCTGGTGGCCACGCGCTCGCTGCTGCTCTCGATCCTTTCGCAGTCCCTTGCGTTCTTCGTGCTGGGCGGCGTCAGCTTCTGGGTCCCATACTACCTCAACCAGCACTTCGGGCTGGCGGTCGGGACGTCGGGCCTGCTCGCCGGCGCCCTCTTTGTCGTCGGCGGTGGAATCGGTACGCTGTCGGGCGGCCACCTGGCCGACGTGCTCCTCGCGCGGGGCATCCCCAGCGCGCGGCTGCTGGTCCCCGGCCTCGGATTCCTGGCGTCGGCGCCGGTCATCCTGGCGGCGCTGCTCACCTCCTCCGTTCCCACTTTCCTCGCCCTCTTTCTCGTCGCCGGCGGCCTGCTCCAGATGTACAGCGGCCCCATGACCGCTCTCTCGCAGGACGTCGTGGCACCGGCTCGCCGGGCGCGCGCGGTCGCCATGTCCAACTTGATCGCCCACCTGCTCGGTGACGCCTTCGCGCCGGCGCTGCTCGGCGCGCTGTCGGACACGCTGGGCGGCCTGCAGCCGGCGCTGATGATCACCCCGCTGGTCATCGTCGCCGCCGCCTCTGTCGCCTTTGTCGGTTGCCGCTGGGTGGGCGTGGATCGAAAAGCCGTCCTCACGGAAGCGTCGCTGCCCTGAGACGTGTCTGACAGGTGGGGCAGGAGGCGAAGGATACGCGGTGCGCATCCTTCGCCTCCTGCCACGTGTCAGACGCCCTGACTCCTACCCCCGGATCCCTACGCCCCATACGCCGTACCGATGGACAACATATCGTGCTTGACAAGTCCAGCCAGCGCGGTATAGTAGCACGCGAAAGATTACTCGCGCTCTTCTGTCTGCGCGTTATCGCGCCAACCGGAGGATCGCACGATGTCAAGCGTTTCCGTTCCCGCGTCGCGCCGTCGGACCGGCCTGCTGCGCCGAGAAGCGATCGATGGCTACCTGTTCATCGCTCCCTGGCTGATCGGATTCATCATCTGGATCGCCGGACCGATGCTGTTCTCGCTCGCCCTCGTTTTCCTGAATTGGTCCTTGCTGAGTCCGCCGTCGTTCGCTGGCTTCAGCAATTTTGGCACGCTCTTCAGCGATGACCTCATCCCCACGACGCTGTACAACACCGCCTATTACACCTTCATTTTCGTCCCACTTCACGTCACCCTCGCGCTCCTCGCCGCGTTGGCGTTGAACCTCCGCATCCGGGTCGTCGGGGTCTTCCGGACCATCTATTACCTGCCGTCAATCACGCCAACGGTCGCGTCCGCCATGTTGTGGCTGTGGATCTTCAATCCGGACTTTGGACTGGTGAACCTTTTGCTCCGCAAAGTTCACCTGCCAACGTCGCAGTGGTTCGTCGATCCCACCTGGGCGAAGCCTGCGTTTATCATCATGGCCCTCTGGGCCCTCGGCGGCGCGATGATCATCTTTCTCGCCGGGCTACAGAACATCCCGCAGGAGCTTTACGAAGCCGCCAGCATCGACGGCGCCGATTTCTGGTCGCGCTTCTGGGGAGTGACGCTGCCGATGCTCTCGCCAGTGATCTTCTTCAATCTGGTCGTGGGCATCATCGGCTCCTTCCAGATTTTCACGACAGTGTTCATTATCAGCAACGGCCAGGGTGGACCGTCCAATTCGACACTCTTCCTGGTCCTCTACCTGTATCAAAACGGGTTCGTCTTCTTCAAGATGGGCTACGCCTCGCTGATCGCCTGGGTCCTGTTCCTGATCGTGCTGATTTTCACCGGCATCCAGTTCCTTGCCGCGAAAAAGTGGGTCCACTACGAAGGACTGACGAGTGGGTGACGAAGTGATGAGTGATGAGTGGCTAGTGATTAGGGGAACGCGGTCGAACGCTTCGCGCCCCCCTAATCACTAGCCACTAACCACTCGGCACTTCGTCACTCCGCCGCTGGGAGGCATCGTTGAGCGACGCGGTCTCGATCCGTGCAGCGTCCGCGACACACGCGGCGAGCCGCCCAGGCGCGCTGGGCTACCTCGCGGGCAAGGCGGTCCTCTATGCCTCTCTCGTCGTCATCGGCATCACGTTTGTTCTCCCCTATTTCTGGATGGTCAGCACGTCATTCAAGCGGACCGGTTATGAATTCCAGTATCCACCGGTCTGGTTGCCCAGCCCCTTCGTCTGGCAGAACTACCTCGACACGTGGAGACTGCTGCCCTTCGCCATTTGGATCTGGAACACCGTGGTCATCGTCGCGCTGAGCATGGCCGGGGCCATGCTGACCTCGTCGATGGCCGGCTACGGATTCGCGCGGCTGCGCTTTCCTGGGCGTGGGGTCCTCTTCTCGATCTGTCTGGCGACGATGATGCTGCCCAGCATCGTCACGCTCATCCCCAAGTTCATCCTGTTCACGGATCTGGGTTGGGTCAACACGAACCTGCCACTCTGGGTGCCAGCCTGGTTCGGTGGAGACGCCTTTTTCATCTTCCTCTGCCGCCAGTTCTTCCTGGGCATCCCCTACGAGCTCGACGAGGCAGCGCGCATCGACGGCGCCTCGTCCTGGCGGATCTACGGTCAGATCATGATTCCGCTGTCCAAGCCGGTGCTGGCGACGATGGCGATTTTCGCATTCCAGGGCGGCTGGAACGATTTCCTCAATCCGCTGATCTACCTTCCCGACCGCAACAAGATGACCCTGGCGGTGGGCCTCAACACGATGCTGGGCATGTATCAGACTAACTGGAACTACCTGATGGCGGCGTCGACCCTGATGACCCTCCCGGTCATCATCATCTTCTTCCTCGCGCAACGGCAGTTCATTCGGGGCATCACCACGACCGGCTTGGCGGGACGGTGAACGCACCGGTGGTGTGCAATCGTCGAGATCCTGAGGCGCGAAACGGAAAACGGAAAACGCTAGACGCAATCGAAAGCCATCTCGGCGCACCGACCTTACGCTCGGCGCGTTCCGTTTTCCGTTTTGCGCACTGCGCAGTATCTAAATAGCGGAAGGAGAAACGATGAACCTCGGTGGAAAGTTCACGAGACGGGAATTGCTTCGCAGTCTGGCTTTGCCAGCAATCGGCGGACTGTTGCTAGCAGGATGCTCGCCATCCGCACCGGTGGCAGCGCCAACGCAGGCCGCGAAGTCAGCCGCGGCCCAGCCAACCCAGGCTGCTTCGACCCAGGCGACCGCGGTGCCCCAGGCTGCTAGCCAGCCGGCGGCTGCCCCCGTCACGCTCGTCGAGAGCTCCTGGGCCACGGATACCTACGGCTTGTCGCGCGAGCAGGAGCGCGTGGACCTCTACAAGAAGACCTACCCGGACTCGAAGATTACGGTCAACCTGCGCAACGTCGCCAGCAGCGGCTATCGTCAGCAGGTCCTCACCCAGCTCGCGGGCGGTGTCGGCCCGGACGTGTTTCGGCTCTCCTGGCAGGACGTGTTCCCGTTTAAGGAGCAAGGCCAGATTCCTGCGCTCGACGACAAGTTCAAGTCGCTCGGCAAGGACGACTGGCTCTCCAGTAGCGATGCGAAGAAAGACATCTTCGACGGCGCGCGCTACGCTGGAAAGCTGTACGGGATCCCGATGGGCGGCGACATGAGCAACGTCGAGGTCAACAAGTCGCTCTTCAAGGCAGCCGGAGCGAAGGATCCTCCCATCACCTACGGTGCTGGAGACTGGAGCTTCGACCAGATTCTTGAGATCGGCCAGAGCCTAACCAAGCGGTCCGCGGACGGCACGCCGCTCCAGCTTGGGATTTACGCGGACGCGGCGATGGGCGGCAGCGGCAACCCGTTCAGCCTCGTCGAGTCGTGGGGAGGCAAGACGCTCAGCGACGACTGGTCGAAGCTCCTCTGGTCAGAGGACCCGGGTCCGGCAGCGTGGCAATGGCAGGCCGACCTGGTCTACAAGTACAAAGTGGCCGCCTCCGCCGGGGAGTCGCAGGGCGGCGCCTTTAGCTACAACAACGGGAAGCTCGCCATCTATCCGCATTACGTGTCCCAGCTCAGCTACCATACCCAGGACGTGAAAGACAAGTTCGATTGGGATCAGTCACCGTGGCCGACGCAGGGCACGAATCCTGTCCGCGTCATGTTCTGGTACAGCGCCTGGGTTATGAACGCGAAAGGGAAGAATCCCGACCCGTCCTTTCAGTTCCTCCAGTTCGTGGGTGGACCGATTGGGACGATTCCGGGCGTCGAGCTGGGCTGGGAGCTACCGCTGTTCACCAGTCTCGACTCGCACTACAACTCGCGCATCGCCAATCTGAACAAGAACATCAAACCACCCATCGACGGGTTCGAGCATCGGATCTCCCGACACTATTACCATCAGCCACGCTGGAATGAGGCGTGGACGAAGTACATCTCTCCAGCGCTCGACGACATCTTCGCGAACAAGAAAACCGCGTCCGACGCCTTGAATGGCATCACACCCAAGGTCAATGCGTTGCTAGAAGAAGGCGCGAAGCTCATGGGGACAGTTTCGTGACTTTCCGGTAGAATCGCACGGGGCTGGGGAGCAAACCTGTGCGATTCTACCCGGGAGTGTTGGCGATGATCAAACTGAGCATCCTCTCCCTGAGTTACCAGCGGGCGTTCAGGTCCGGACAGATGGACCTGTTCTCCTTTCTCGATACGTGCCGCGCGCTCGACGCCGACGGCGTCGACTTCAACGCGCGGCAGTTCCCCGATGATTCCGACTCGTTCGTGAAAGAGGTGAAGGAGCGGTGCGTGCGGCGCGGCCTCGCCATCGCCTGCCTCAGCATCTCGAACAACTTTGGCAAGAGCGCCGAGCAGCTACCGGACGAGATCGCGATGACCAGGCATTGGATCGATCGGGCGCTGCTCCTCGGCGCGCCACAGGTCCGCGTCTTCGCTGGCACCCCGAATCCGAACGAGCCGCGTCAGGCGACCTGGGAGCGCTGCAGCCGGGCGCTGAAAGAGGTTGCCGACTACGGCTACGAGCGGGGCGTTCTGGTCTCCCTCCAGAACCACAACCACGGGGCCTTGACCGAGTACGGCGACGACGTGCTGAACTTCGTTGACGAGGCAGGTCCGCATCTGAGCCACGTCTGGGACACCGGCCAGTACGTCGGGTCGCCCGGCGCGTCTGGTGCCAACCCCGAGGCAGCGGCGCAGGAGGTTCTCTATCAGAGCCTGCAACAGACGGTACACCTGGCGACGCACGTGCGCTGCAAATTCTATCGCATCGACAGCGGCGTCGAGCAGTGGCTCGACTACCCGCGGGATATCGCCATGCTCAAAGCGGCTGGCTACAACGGCTTCTGCTCGGTCGTGTCCGAAGGCAAGGGCGACGAGATTGCCGACGTCGCGAAAGCCGTCGCCTACTTGCGACCGATGCTGCGACCGTAGAGGGTGCAGCTTAGATGCGCACTGACACCGTTTCGCCACTCCGGGCCGAGCGCATCGCCGCGTCGTAAACGGCAATGGCCCGACGGACCTGCTCTGGCTGGACCGCGAGCTCGGCGCGGCCGGCCAGGGCATCGGCGACGTTCCGGTAGTAGTTCGTCCAGTCGCTCTTCACACTCTCGACGACCATCTCGGTCGACAGACCGTCGATGTCGGTCGTGACCCGAGCGCGGTTCGACGGGTCTTCCACCGCGGCCTCGATATTCCCCCGAAGCAACGCCGGCTCCTGCGGGTCGATGCCGGACTTGACCAGCGAGCCACGCTCGCCGAGGACCAGCCAGTGAGGCTTGCTGAACCGAGCCAGGTTGCCGAGCTCGATACTGTACAGAACGCCCGAGCCGAAGCGCAGCAGCAGGCGTCCGTAGCTCCCGATCTGCTGGCCCCAGCCGCGGTACTGGATGTCGCAGGTGACGGACGTCACCTCGCCCGGAACGAGCTGGAGCGCCTGATCGATGAAGTGAGCCCCCCAGTCGAAGAGGATGCCGCCGCCGGCCTCCGCCTCGCCCCGCCAGCCACGAGGCGTGCGAAAGCTCAGCAAAGCCATCTCGAACAGGTAGGGATCTCCGAGGAGGCCCTCTTCCAGCACTTTCTTCACCGTGAGGTAATCCCAGTCCCACCGCCGGTTATGAAAAACGCTGAGCATCACGCCGTCGCGGCGACTGGCCTCGATCATCGCATCGGCTTCCTCGCCGTTCAGGCACATCACCTTGTCTACGACGACGTGCTTGTGCGCGTCCATCGCCTGGCACGCCAGCGCCGCGTGGGTGTTGTGCGGCGTCACGATCACCACCAGATCGACTTCGCCGCGATCGAGCAGCTCGTCGAGCGTTACGAACGTGGTCACGCCGTGGTCCTGCTCCGCGCGCAGCCGTCGCTCCGGCGATCGACTGGCCACCGCGACCAGCTTCAGGTCCGGAACGCGGCTGATCAGGTAGGCGTGCATGTTGCGGCCGGCGTAGCCGTAGCCGACAATGCCAACTCGGATCATTCTGCTGCTCCCGTCACGCCAGATCCTTGCGTTCAACGATTTTGCTCTCGTCGATCTCGACACCGACGCCGGGCTTCTCGGTCAGCCGGATCACGCCGTTCACCGGCTTCACCGGTTCCTTGAAGAAGAACTGGTGGATCTCATTCCACTTGATGAGATATTCCTGGATCGGGCAAGTATTCGCGGGCTGCGACGCGATCACCTGGACGGTCGCCGGCACCGAGTGTCCGTGCGGAATCACCGGCAGGTCGTAGGTCGAAGCGATCGCGCAAATCTTCGAGACCTCGCTGATGCCGCCGGCCCAGTAAATATCCGGCTGGAGAATGTCGGCGCTTCCCGAGTCCATTAGCCCTTTCAGGCCCCAACGCGTGTACTGGTGCTCGCCAGTTGCGATCTGCACGGGCGACCGTCGGCGAATCAGGGCGCAGCCGTCGCGCTCTTTGTCGGCCATCAGCGGTTCTTCGATCCAGCGCGGCCGGTACTCGACCAGTCGCTCGGCCATCATGATCGTATACGGGACGCTCCAGCTCATCCAGGCATCGAGCATCACGTCCACATCGTCGCCAACGGCATCGCGCAGCGTTCGAGCCAGCTCGAGGTTCTTGCGGATGCCCTCCGGGCCGTCGAGGTGCCCGTGTCGGAAGAACCACTTGGTCGCTTTGTACCCCTGCGACACGATCTGCTTCGCTCGCTCGCGCACCCGCTCCGGCTCGATCGAGTAGCCGAGCGCGCTGGCGTACGCTGGGATCTCGGTTCGGGTGGGTCCACCCAGCAGACGGTAGATCGGCGCGCCGGCCCACTTGCCCTTCAGGTCCCACAGCGCACAATCGAGCGCGCTGAGCGCCATCATCGCGGTGCCGCCGCGCCCGTGGACCTGCGCACGGTAGAGGATGTCCCAGAGTCGCTCGGTCGCTCGCGGGTCTTCACCGACGATCAGCGGGGCGAGCTGTCGCGCGATCACCTGCGCCTGATCCCCCCCGATCGGACCGCCGAGTCCACTCACTCCCTCGTCGGTCTCGACCTCGACGAAGCCGGACTCGATCCGGTACTTCCCGTCGGCAGTCTTCGGCGTCGTCCGAGACGCTCCCTCGGCCTTGCGCTCCGGATAAATGTCGATCGGCCGGACCAGCCGCTCTTCCCAGAAATCGCCCGGAAACTCCATCACCCCTTCGAGCTGGAACAACCGTACCTTGGTGATCTTCATTCCTTCATCCTCCTTCGTCAAGCGGGGACCGAGGGATGGTGTGTGGAAACTTGGCCCAGTGGGCCAAGTT
>DATLRG010000723.1:0-4396 GCA_035534795.1 Chloroflexota bacterium | reverse complement strand
CATCATCTTTCTCTTATCGTTTTCCAACACGATCTTGGGCCTGCTCGGGCCCATTTTTACCAAGATTCTTATCGATGACGTCCTGCAAGCTCGCAATCTGCGCCTGCTCTGGATACTGAGCGGCGCGATGATCGCCGTCACCATCGCGAGTTACGTGCTCGGCGCGTTTAACCGTTACTACTATACCGGCGTAACGGCGCGCGTGCTCTTCAATCTGCGCCAGCACCTCTTCGAGCACCTGCAGGCGCTGCCGATGCGTTTTCATGTCCGGGCCAAGGTCGGCGACCTCCTCTCGCGGCTCAACACCGACGTGAGTGAAGTGCAAGCGATGCTGACCGACGCTGGCTTCAACTTCATCGCGAACATATTCACGCTCTTCGCCGCGACTGGTTTTCTCCTGTGGCTGAACTGGAAGCTGTTTCTACTCAGCCTGACCCTGGTGCCATTGCAACTGTACGGAGTGATGAGGTTCCGGCCGTTGATCGTGAGCCAGACTCGCGCCGTGCGCGAGCTCAACGCGGCGATTTCGTCCTTCCTGGTGGAGTCGCTGTCGGCGATAAAGTTCGTAAAGCTTTTCGTCGCCGAAAAAGTCCAGCACGTCCGGCTTTCCGCGCTGGGTGTCACCTTCGTCAAGGCCGTCACGCGGCTCGAGATGCTCTCGTACCTCGGCGGCAGCGCTTCGGCCGCCAGCACCTTTCTCGGCTCCGCACTGGTGACGCTTTACGGCGGATACATGGTGATCGAAGGGCGGATGACGATCGGCAGCCTGATAGCATTCTCGGCCTATCAGATGCGCGCGTTCAGTCCGCTGCAGGCGCTGATCGATCTCTACCTGCGCCTGCAGCGCGCGGGCGTATCGGTGGATCGCATCTTCGAGTTCCTGGACCTGCCGACCGAGAGCGACCGCGCGCAAGGAACCCTCCGGCCGCCCGAGGTTCGCGGAGAGATCGAGTTTCGGCGGGTTTCCTTCAGCCATGATCCAGCCGTACCGATCCTCGGCGACCTGAGCTTCAAAATTCCCGCCGGTGGACGGTTCACAATTGTCGGGCAAAGCGGGGCGGGCAAGACCTCGATCGTCGACCTGATGGCCCGGCTGATCGAACCGGCGGCCGGATCGATCCTGCTCGACGGTCGCGACCTGCGCTCCTTGGACCTGGCCTGGCTCAGAAACCAACTGGTGGTGACAGGGCATCAGGCCTTCGTGTTTCACGCGCCGATGATCGAAAATCTCCGCTATGCCTGCCCCGACGCCTCGCGGGAGCAGGTGATCGCCGCCGCCCGCGCGGTCGGCCTGCACGATTTCATAAGCTCGCTGCCCGATGGCTACGACACCCCGGTCGGCGAACATGGCGCGACGCTCTCCGATGGCCAACGGCAGCGCATCTCCATCGCGCGCGCGCTGCTCAAGGATCCCAAAATCCTGGTTCTCGATGAGGCCCTCTCCGCCCTGGACGTGGTCAGCGAAGCTGAAATTCGGGCCGCCGTGGAACGAGCGCTGCCCGGCCGCACGGTGATAATGATTACGCATCGGCTGTCCTCGATCCGGCAGGACGACCAGGTGATGGTGCTCGACCAGGGCCGGGTGTTGTGGAGCGGCCGCTACGGCGACCATCCCGACGGCCTCTCACAGAAGATCCAGCCGCCACAGGAACGCGTCGCTTAGAGCTGGCGAAGCGCAACTGGCGGCGTGCGCTCCCGGGGATACTTCATCAGGGCGTCTTCAACGGCAGCGGCACTCCGGCGCTCTTGACCAGACGCTCGCGCGCACCCACGAATCCCAACTCCGGACGATCCTGAACCAGCAGCGCCAGCAGGGCGCTCAGATGCGCGGAGGCGAAGCTGTGCCCGCGGTAGTTGCGCGACTGGTCCAGGCCGGGCAGCGGGCGTGGCGACGGATGAGCCCTGAAATGAATCGGGTCGTCCGCGACGTATCGATACTCGCTCCACGAACAGTCGTCGCTGGCGGCGACACCGAAGACCCCGTCGAGCGCCGCGGGAAGCATGTCCGCCCGCTCCGATGGAGACGAGGCCGCGATCAGCGTTCCGGCGCGCTTTGCCATAGCCGCTATCCTCGCCATCCGCGCGCGGTGCTCCGGGTTGTCGGTCCCGAGGCTCAGATTGACCACGTGCATCTTCTGCTCTATCGCCCAACGGAGAGCCGCTTCCAGAATTTCGATCGAAGTGACCAGGCGGTCGGTGAAAATCTTCACCGCGAACAATTCCGCCTCGGGCGCCTTGAACTTCAGGATTCCGGCGAGCGCGGTGCCGTGCCCCAGGGTGTCTTGAAAATCAGAGCTCCGCAGCACCTCGCCTTTTGGACCGGCGCTGAACGCCACTCCGCCGGCGAGCGGGCCGACATGCGAATGGGCGGGATTGACGCCGCTATCGATGAGCGCGATGCGAACGCCCGCGCCGGTGCGCGTGCTCAAGGATTCGGGATCGAATTCCGGCGATGCCGCGGAGGCGCGGCGAGGGCGGCGCGGCGCTGCTCCGCCCGGGCCAGTTCGCCCTGATTGATCTGTGCCGACGCTGGAACGGGGACGGCGGCCGTCTGCCTTACTCACCAGTGGATGTATTCGCGAACGCGGTTTACAAATCGCCGCTCACGGACTCTGACTTAACGGATACAGCCTTAGGGATATCCAGCCTCACGGGTCCTGACTTTAAGGATCCTGGCTGGCGGCGCCGGGTGCGGAAAGGTCCTTGTCGTTCTGGACGAAGCGCATCCCGAGCCCGGCCATCGTATGGCCGAGTTCGACGTCGTGCAGGTGCTGGAGCGTGTCGGCGTCGTAGACGAAGAGCGCGTGCCACTGGCCGCCGCAGTAGACTTTCTTGCCGTCAGGATGCACGAGCGGCACTGCCTGGCTGTTCGGCATCGAAACCTCGGCGTCGCGCTTTCCGGTCTGGTAGTCGACCTTCCACAGGTCGTTCCACACGAAGTACGCCTTATGCATATCGGGCGGCGTGGCGATTGCGTCGACCGAGTACCATTTCTCGACGAAGGGCTCGGTTTCGATAACCTGGAGGGACGGATTTGCCTGCTTGAGATCGATAATCCCAATCGCCACGGTGTCGGCGTCGGTGATCGAGTCTTCGACGATCACCGCGAAACTGATCAGGTAGTTCTGCTCCTGGTAGTTGGCCAGCAACGGCAGGCCGTAGGTCGCCCGGATGCCCGTGATGTTCCGATGGGCCAGCGGTATCGTGCCCAGCACGTGGCCGTCCTCGGCGTCGAGCACCATCACGTCCTGCCCCACGCAGAAAGCGTACAGCCGCTTGCCGTCGGGCGAGAACGCGAACGACAGGGTCTGCGCCGGCGCCGGAAACGACTTCACTTCCTTGTTGGTCGCGGTGTCGTACACCACGAACCGCTGCTCTTCGTGCACATAGCGGCCGGGGGTCATCTTCAACGGCAGTTCGCTGATATACAACCGGTCGCCCTTCGGATTCAGATTGGTCGCCGAGACCCGCACGGTCTCGGTATCGCTCGACAGCTTGTAGGTCGCCACCTGCTTGCCCTGTTCCAGGTCGACCACGGCGACGGCCTGGTCCAGATTGGTCGTCACATACGCGTAGCGCGGCGTCGCCGAGTCGGTCGAGACCTGGAGAATCGGCCCGGGACCTTCCAACGGGATGACCTTGACCACTTTGTCAGTCGTGGTGTCGACGACCTCGACCAGGTTCGGCATCGTGCCGACCACCATGTACCACTTGGCCGACGCATTGCCGGCCCACGTCATCAGCGCGAGCCCCAATATCCACGAACCGCACAGACGCAACTGCCAACCGTCCTTCTTGGTCATAGCGTAATCCCTTCGCGGCAATCCCTTTGCGACTCGTCTCATCGCACACTTCAGAGGCGACGCCCGGAAAGCCGGCGCCTCTCCAACCAACAACCTATCTACTACTCGGCCGAACCCGGCCCAACCCGTCGTCTACTTAACTTTCGGAAACTCCACGTTCAGGCTTCTCCAGTCTTCCATGTTCACCCCGGAGCATCCCTTGGCCCATTCCGGATAGTTCTGCAGGCTGTCGGGCACCTGCGCCGGCCACCAGCACACCCCCGAGCATCCCGCCAGGTCCGCTTCCGTCGGACTGCACATCGCATGCGCCCCACCCCAGGGGTCGGCTTCCCAGCCAGGATTGAATATCGTCGTGCAGCCCATCGGCTGCACCATCCCAGCCACGTCGCCCCCCGTGCGCACCGCTTCCACCGCACGGGCCTTCCTGTTCGCCGCCTTTAAGTGTTTCATGCTCTCCTCCTGCCGACCACGGCTCGGAGCCGCCTCGCACGGCTTCGCCCTCCGCCGTCGTAACCTGGATCGGTCAACTCAGTTCCTTATCAACTCAATCAACTCAGCGGGCCGGAATTCCAGTTCGTCAGCTCGCACTGGGT
>DATLRG010000722.1:0-3788 GCA_035534795.1 Chloroflexota bacterium | reverse complement strand
GCAGCTCAAATGGAGTCCTCACCGTGGAGTACCTGTAGGCGGGATTTGCGCTATGATTGGTGAACCCCGACAGGCGGTGTCGTCAACGCCGCCGCCCGCTGCCGGGGGCGCACCGCGGGAGGGTCGATGAGACACTTGCTGATCGTCGCGGCGTTCGTGATCGTCTACCTCGTTCTGCCCACGCTGCACGTCGATCTGACGCTACCGGTGCTCGGCATCGCCTTCGGCGCCTTCCTGATTCTGTCCTTGCTTTACGACGCGCGCAAGGCCCGGCGGGCGAAGGCGATTCGGCAGCAGGCCGCGGCTGACCCATCACTCCAACGCCTTGGCGTGTACGTCGCCGCGTCGGACGGCAGCGCGACCGCCCTCGACGCAGCCGATGGGTCCGTTCGCTGGAGCGCTCGCCCCAGTTCCCCGACGCTGCAGCTCTCCGTGTCGACGACCGCCGCGGCCGCCGGCGACGTCGTCTTCGTCGGCTCGCAGGACGGCCGGCTGTACGCGCTCGGGGCGAAGGATGGCGGTGTCCTCTGGAGCTACCGGACTGCTGGAATCATTCTGTCCACCCCGGCGGTCGTGGACGGCGTCGTCTACGTCGGGTCCGGCGATCACCACGTTTACGCGCTCGGCGCGGCCGACGGCGCCGTTCGCTGGCGCTTTCAGACGGCAAGCGAGGTGCGCGGCGGGCCCACCGTCGTCGAGGGCGTCGTCTACGTCGGGTCCGACGATCACCACGTCTACGCGCTGAACGCTCGGGATGGCGCGCAACTCTGGGCCTATCGCACTGGCAAGCCGGTGTCGGCCGCGCCGGCCGTGGCCAGGGGCATCGTCTACGTCGGCTCGCACGATCATACCCTTTACGCGCTGCGCGCGGCCGACGGCTCCATGCACTGGAACGACAAGTCCGGCGGGCCGATCACCGCGTCGCCGGCCGTCGCCGGCGGACTGGTCTTCGTCGCCTCGGAGGACCAGTTCGTCTACGCGGTGGACGCTGCCAGCGGCAAGCGTCGTTGGAGCCATCAGACCGGTGGAGGGCGCTCGGCGCCGGTGGTGGTCGACGACGTCCTCTACATTGGGTCGGGTGGGCTGGGGCACTACCAGGAACGGGCGAATCAGCCAGCGCTCTTCGAGCAGGCCAACGTCTGGGCGTTGCGGGCCCACGACGGAAAGTTTCTCTGGCGCCACTACTTCGGCACCGAGTCGGCCATCTCGACGCCGGCCGTTGCCCACGGCGTCGTCTACGTCAGCGGGGCCGGCGACCGGAGCTCGTCGTACACCAGCGTCACCGCGCTCCGCACCGCCGACGGTGCGGTAATCTGGGCCTCCGCGCCCGGCATCGGCGGCGCGTACGGAATCGCGGCAATCGTCGCGCCGTGATCGGGTGTCGCTCTTGTCGCGCGTCCTCACAGTGCTTTCCACGCATGCCCGCGCAGCCGACCACGTATATTCCTGTGGTGAGCACCGTGTCGGTCCGGGCCGGAGCGCGTCCCCGCCGGAGTGGACCGCTTGGCAATGCTGCCCCGCCCGCGCCTGCCAGTCAGCGACCGTACGTTCGTCAAAGCCAAAGGCTGCCACAGTGGCTTGGAGGAGGCAGCCGTGGCACAGACGGGTGAGGACAAGGGTCACCACGTCGGTCGCCGTCTGCGAGCGGAAGAACGGCGTCCCCTTCGTCGCGCTGAAGGTCCTTCGACAGTTGTGACAGATGTACCGGTGCTCCCGCTCACGATGGACGCCGATGTTGCCTTGGGCCGATCCGTCCCCGGTGCGGACACGCCGGGTTGTGGCAGAATTGGGCTCGAGGACCCATCTTGGGCCTCCGCCGAACGAGACTGTGAATTCACGTCCGGACGGCTGCACGAGGTAGCATCCCAATGGACCTTGCTCACACCGGGGATGAGTTGCCACGGCAGAAGCGCGAGCCTTGGCGATCGCCCGCCCGGAATCACGTGCGGGGCTCCGGGAGTCGCTCGAGACCGCGAATCCACAGGTCCAACCCGAATTGGAAGAGTCCGTCTGCGTCGTCCTCGGCAACGTAGTCGGCAAGCTTGGTCAGGCTGGGGTACTCGCCGGGTGGCAGGGTCCGAAAGTGCCTTCGTGCTTCCCCCAGCATGTTCTCCCGACTCGTGCCCAGCCGCTCGGCTGCCGTCGAGAATCGGACCTCGTCGGCCACGAACTCCGTCACGAAGTTGTTGAGGTGATACGCGGCGCGCGCCGCGTCCCTAGCACCCAAGCCGGCCGATTGCAGCAGACCCAGGAGCGAGTCGATGGCGTGCAGCCGCCGGGGCCCCGCCGGTGACGTGTTCGCGAGCAGGCGGGCCGCGTCGCGGTGCGCGAGCAGGCCACGACGGTAGCGCTGCGCCAGGTCGATCAGCATGTCCTGCCACGGCCGTCCATTTTCCACGACCGGTATCTCCCCGCCGATCTCGTCCGCGACGAGCACGAGCAACTCCTGCTTGTCCCGCACATGCCGATAGAGCGAGGCTGCCTTGATCCCAAGGCGATCGGCCAGGCGGCGCATCGTCAGCCCGTCGAGCCCGACCTCATCCATGAGGGCAAGCACCGCCCGGACCACCTGTCCGCGATCGAGGGGCGGGCGTACTCTGTGCCGCCGAGTGTCCTGATAAGGAATAAGACTCACCACCGACCTCCTCGGTCGTCGATATGCTAGCAGAAATCTCTTGACCGGATCACGACGTAAGCTTATGATAACACAGTTAGCTAACGGCGTTCAGCGTTAGCTTCGCTGGTACAATCTCACGTGAGGAGAGTAGATGATGGCGCGGGGAACCAAGGCCCCTACAAGGGCGTGGCGATGGAGGGCATCATCGCCACCTGGTACGCTCACAACACCAAGGGCGACATCCGCGGATACGGCAAGACGGCCCAATCCGTCTCCGATCGGCTGACACCGGGCAGCGACGTGCTCGAGGTCGCTCCCGGCCCGGGCTACCTCGCGATTGAAATTGCCAGGCTCGGCCCCTACCGGGTGACTGGCCTGGACGTCAGCCACTCCTTTGTCCGCATCGCGAGCGAGAACGCCCGGCGGGCGGGGGTCACGATCGACTTCCAGCAGGGCGACGCGGCCCACCTGCCGTTCCCGGATGAGTCCTTTGATTTCGTCGTCTGCCGCGCCGCGTTCAAGAACTTCAGCGACCCCGTTGGCGCCCTCGACGAAATCCACCGCGTCCTGAAGCCCAGGGGCAGGGTGTCGATCTACGACCTGCGAAAAGACGCCTCGCGGGAGGCAATCGATGGCGAAGTGCGAGGCATGGGTTCTTCGTGGCTGAACTCCTTCCTGACCAGATGGGCGTTCCGGCTCATGTTGTTGAAGACTGCGTACACCCACGACGCGCTCGAACGCATGGTCTCCCAAAGCCGCTTTGGAAAAGGCGAGATCCGAGAGGATGGGATCGGCTTCGACTTGCGCCTGGCGAACTAACCCACCGCTTCATGTCGCCGGCCCTCGCTCGTGACGCTATGAGTGATGAGCGGCGACGGCGATGCATGCGTCTGGCCACGGACTGCCGCGACGAACAGGGCCCAGTTACCAAACCCGATCCGATCTAGGGTCGGGGCAGCCGCAGTACCACGCTACAGTGGGGGGCTACCGACGTTCTCGTTTTCATGAGCTTTTCGCGGCGTTTCGGGATCTTCGCGGTCCAGACGTCCCAGCGCCTTGACGTCCCAGCGCTTCAACATCCGAGCGTCCCCAACACCCCAAACGCCCCCAACGTCCAAAGGTCCTAAAGTAACGCCACGGTGAGAACTCCATCGCTGTGCTGGATGTGCGC
>DATLRG010000721.1:0-2367 GCA_035534795.1 Chloroflexota bacterium | reverse complement strand
CTTCTCTACCCTGTGATTCACTGACGTCCCGCCGACACAACACGAGATGACCGTACCGTAGCAGACCCCAGGATCGCTGCCGTGGCGGATCTGCCAGCATCGGCCAACATCGGACAAACCGGTGCGATCAGGAATCAATCGCCGATGGAACGAGCCGGTCGAGGCTGCCGCGCACGATGCCCATGAGATCGGCGACGCTCAGCCCGCCGTCGCGACGGATCTCGACCAACTCGCCGATGACCAGGTCGTGGTCCTCCTCGCTCGCCGCGCTGACGATGATGACCGGGACCTCGCAAAGCGCGGGATCGGCGCGCCAATGCTGGAGGAAGGCGTGCCCGTCCATCTCCGGCATCAGCAGATCGAGCAGGAGCAGGTCGGGGCGTTCGCCGGCGGATTTGTCGCGCACGAGCAGGAGGCCGTGCTCGGCGCTCGCCGCCGTTTGCACCTGGCAGTGCGGCGCGATGGCACGCAGCATCCGGGAGAGCAGGCGGACCATGTCCGGATCGTCGTCGACGACCAGCGCCCGGCGCGGTTTCAGCTTGAGCTGGCGAAGAGTCTGGCGAAGCTGCACGCCGGTGACGGGCTTCGTCAGAAACGCCGCCACGCCGAGCTGCCGACTCGCGCGCGTGATCGTGTGCAGAGAGCAGCGCAGCGCGGGCACGCCACGGAAGCGACTCTGCACTGCCGCGATCATGTCTTCCGACACCGCATTGGCAAACAGGACCGCGTTCACGGCGGTTTTCCGGTTGATGCCACGGACGTCGAGCGGTTCGGCGGCGACCCGAACTCGGTAGCCATCCAGGTACCGCTGAAAGATGCGGATCGCTTCGGCGTCCTGTCCCACCACCAGGACCGTGCGCTCGAGCGGCTCCCCCGAACGCTGGCCTTCCAGAAGCTGCAGCCGTGGGTTGCTCGCCAGCGCGGCCACGTTCGTGGCAATTGGCAGGCTGAAGGAGAAGGTCGTGCCCCGGTCCGGCTCGGAGGTCACCCACATCGAGCCCGCGTGCATCTCGACCAGTTGCTTGCTGACCGTCAGTCCCAGGCCGAATCCACCGCGCCGCCGGAGCTGGCCCGTCTGGTGGAACCGCTCGAAGACGTGGGGAAGGTCGTCCGGTGGAATACCGACGCCGGTGTCGGCAACGGCTACGACCACGTCGCCGCCGTCGCAACGCGCCGAGATCTGGACGCCCCCTTCCTCGACGTAGCGGACCGCGTTGGTCAGAAGATTGATCAAGACCTGGCGAATCCGCGTTGGGTCGATTGACAGGACTGGCAGGTCCGCCGGCAGGTCGGTCTTGATCCAGAGGCCAGCGTTGTCGTAGAGACCCTGGACCGCGTCAATGGCCTCTTGGGCGATGCCCGGAATCGCCACCCACTGTTTGACCAGCGCGAGGCGCTGGGCATCCAACCGGCCGAGATCCAGGACGTCGTCGACGAGGGTCGAGAGGTGACAGGCGTTGCGGTAGATCGTCTCGACGTCCCTCCGGAAAGTCGAAGCGACCCGGTCGTCGGCATCGTCGACGATCATTTCACTGAAGCCCATGATCAGGTTGATCGGCGTTCGCAGCTCGTGACTGATCGCGGTCGCGAACTCGTCCTTCAGGCGCCGCGCGTCGTCGGCCAGACGACGCGCCTCGGCCAGCGCCACGTTAGCCTGCTCCAGGCGCTCGCAAGCCTCTTCCAGGCTCTTCGAGAGGTTGGCCAGCTGCGCCTGACGCTCGCGGATCTGCAAGGTCTTGCGTCGCTCTTCCCGGTAGCTCGCCCAGGTCCAGTCGAGCATCGTCCGAACCGGCTGGAAGGCGACCCAGGAGAGGCCGGCGCTCACGAGAATGAGCAGGAGAGCGAGCGTGACGTCCGCCCCGGGCAGCGGGGTAATCCCGAGAGCGACCATGGCAAGAATGAGGACCGCCTCGCCGACGCCGACCGCGATGGTTTGCCAGTAGCCCATCAAGAGCGGTGCGACGAAGAGCACGAGTGGCAACGCGTAGACGAGCTGCCCCGTGGACCAGAGAGCCGCGGCGGCGGCGATGCCGGCGAGCTGGCCAATCATGAGCAGCGCCGCGGCGCCGGCATACGTCCGGTCCACGAGGAACCACGCCGCGCC
Organism: Chloroflexota bacterium; assembly: GCA_035534795.1. Taxonomy (GTDB): domain Bacteria; phylum Chloroflexota; class UBA6077; order FW602-bin22; family CADDYW01; genus JAJPKB01. The sequence continues at coordinate 263 of DATLRG010000721.1, read as the reverse complement.
GGCCGCGCTAACCAGAATGGTCGCGACCAGGAGGTCCTGCAAACCGGTGAGAGCCGCGCTAAACGCCCACACGTAGACGATTCCGAAAGCCACGAGGGCCGTCCCGGCGGCGACCCAGCGGAGTGCTTGGGCGCGCAAGTCCGAGAACTCGTCGTGCAACGGGTGCAGGTTTGAACCGGTCTCAGCGATCATCGCAGCCGTCTCCTCGCTCCGTCGGCCACGGACTACGCCGGTGAGAGTTTAGCGGGTGTCTGTGCGGGGGG
>DATLRG010000720.1:0-11033 GCA_035534795.1 Chloroflexota bacterium | reverse complement strand
CGTTCCAGGGTTGGCCCGCCGCCGCGACCGTGGCGAGGACCTCGGTGCCCGGGGAGAGAATCAGGATGTCGCACCGCGAGGCCACCAGCCCGAGATTGAAGCCTCCCTCGAACTGCTGCACGCCGGTGCTCCAGCCGACCGTGAGCGGGTCGCTGCCGGTGGGGACCACGTCGCCGCCCTCGGCCCCGAAGAGCGTCCCGTAACAGTTTGCCGACAGGATCGGGATGACCCCGTTGGCGTCGTCGCTCTGGGTGAAGATCGGGAGCTGACGGAGCGTCCAGAGCTGGCCCATGAGCGTGCGCGAGGTGGGCGTGAAGCCGTCTCCGCCGGTGGGATTGCCGAGGAAGATGGCCATGTCGATCGCCCCGATGGGTACCTGGCTGAGGTCCGTGATGTGCGTCTCGTCGATCACGGTGTGCCCGAGCGCCTCCAAGGGACCCGCGAGCGCCTGGAACGCCACGAAGCTCGGAGTCTGGAAAATACCGATGCGGGCCATGCCTTCGCTCCCTGGCCGATACAACCGTCGGCCCCGGTGCTCGTCTGCCCCCGTGCCGGGGGCACGTTTCCGACAAAAGAAAAGCCCGCCCCACGCTGCCTCTCGACAGTGTTTTGGGCGGGCGTCTCGACGACGGCGGCCCGGTCAGTCGGTGGCCCGATCCGGGGCACCGACCCGAGTCCTACGTGACGCGAACCCGTACGTCCGAAGCGGGTGGCCCGGTGCCACGGGATTCGGACCCGCTGCTATACTAACCCTGCGCGACCCACGCGAGGTGCGAGATATGACTAACCCCAGCTGGCGTGCTCGGCCCGAGGAAACCACGCTCGGCGACCTGCTCCGCCAGGCGATGACCGACCAGGTGAGTGCCCGGACAATGGAAATCCTCGATCGCCTGCTGTCCGACCTCGACGACGACCCGCGCGGCAAGCTCCAACTGGTCGGCATCTTCGGTCGGCCGGACCTCTTTCGCATGCTGCTCAGCGCCACGGAGCTGCTGGCGAGCGTCCTCGAATTCATTCAGAACGAGACGAGCCACATCTCGACGGACTGACCTCACCCCGGCCTCCCTCAGCTCATCCGAGTCATGGAGATTGGCGCCTGGGTCTCGGGCCCCACGAAGCGCACGACCCCCGGCCAGACCCTCTCCCTCAGCGGCGAGCGTCGGACACAGGTCGGCGGGGCGAAACAGGATCCGGGATCGCTGGGATCGTCACACCCGAAGATCTGGAGCACCACGTCGCCCAGGCCCGGCTGCGCGACCTCGCCGGCGCACATCGCGACGACCGGCCGCCCCAGCAAGTCGACGGCGCCCCACGCGTACGCAACGAGCGGGCCGAGGGTCCTGAGGCCCCACGGCGAGCGTGTCACCGGACCCGGCCCCACCGGGTACCATTCCTCGATCGCGTTGGGCCCGAGGTGCTGGTAGGTGACCTCGCTCTGGTAGACCGCGACCCCGGCCTGGACGATCCCTAACCAGAAGTACACGTCGAGGCCCGGCCCCTGATAGAGGATCCGTGCGCCATCCAGCGGGAAGACGCTGCCGATGGAGACAGATTGGATCCCTTGGACGGGCGGGTCAACCTCGATCTGTCCCAGCGTACCGGTGATCGTTGTCATCAACTCTCTCCTGCATTGCCGCCAGCCGGCGTGGCCATATCGGCGCCCTGGTCGTCTCCGAGGTATTCTTGCCCGCAACCCGGACAGACCGCTCGGGGCGCCCCGGGCTGGTAGGGAACGCTCCGCTGACACTGCTCACACGCGAAGGCGCTCGGCCCCGGCGGCATCCCCGCGAACCCGAGCGCCCCGACTGGCGCCGGCGCCGGTCCGGCGCCCCGTTGGAGCCAGAGAGACAGAAAGTTTTGGCCCAGGTCGAGCGCTTTCGGCAGGTGCTCGGTCAGGAGTCGCTCCTTGGTCTCGGCCTGCCGGGCCGCCCGCGCCTCCTCGGCCGCGCGCTCCTCCCGCTTGAGCTCCAGGTCGGACTGCAGCGCGGCCAGGGATTTCTCGGCCTCGAAGCGGTGATCCTCCTGCAGCGCCTGCGCACTCGCCAGCCAGCGCTCGAAGTTGATGTCCGCGTAGACCCGGGAGGGCGCCGGCGGCCGCTGGAGTCGAGCGATTTCGTCGGTGATCCGCTGGACTCGGTCCTTGAAAACCAGGGCGTGTGCGGCCGCGGTCGCCGCCTCGTTCCTGGCGATCTCGACCCGCAGCTCGTCCAGGCGAGTCAGGAGGTACTCATCGGTAGGCCGGCCAGCTCCGCCGTCCCGCCGGCGCATCTCTTCGGCCCGGCCCAGGTCGACCTCTGCCCTTATTTTCTCAGTCTGGGCCCGAATCTCGCCGGCCTCGAGCCGCAACAGCTGCTCCTGCGCGAGCTTCGCGGCCTGGACGACCTCGCTCTGGCGCAAGACGTCGTCGAGCGGGCCACGCGGCGCCGCCACGCGCCCGTTCGCAACGGCCGTGCCGACCGCCGCCCGCTGGCGCAGGTCGGCCGAGGAAAGTCCGTCAGCCACCCTCTCCCTCCCGGCGGTCGCCCATCCGCGTAGCCGCGAGCTCCGGCGTCCTGTCGGCGCTGGTGGTGGGAGCAACGGCGCGCGCCGCGCTTGTGGTCAGCACCTCGGACAGTGCCGACTCGGGGATTCTCCATCCCGAGCCGTTGAGCCGCAGGCCACGAACGCGGCCCTCGCTTAGCCATCCGTAGAGGCAGCGAAGGGAGATCCGCAACTCGCCTGCCGCCTCGTTGACCGTGTAAAGCCGTTCCATTGTTCTAGTCTCCTTGACGGAGAAGTATAGCGTAGAACAGACCAGGGCACAATCTTTTATCCCCCGTATTACCTGTCCTGCATCCTATAGCTTCCCCTGGCATTCCACTGCATCGCACAGCGTCCCCGACACCCCCACGGCAACGGCCGCATGCCACCAGTGGGCCGGCACCAGATGGCGAGTGGGGATGCCCAGGCATCTGGCGGCCGGCATCCCGTCGTTGCGTCCCGTCGAACCGGGCGTGAGCCCGCCCCGGGAGGCGAGCGCGGGGAGTCTCCCTCGGGGGAGGGGGGGCCACCACGGATCAGCCCGTCGTGCGCTGGTGCCTGCCCCGCTCCGGTCGCGAACCGCGGCCGACCGGGCGTGCATCGGCCCCCCGATGGCGCAAAGGGTAGTTTTCCTCGCGCTGCACCGGGAAAAGGTATGTTGACGGCGCTCGGCGATTCGCCCCAATAATGGCGCAGGAACGAGGTGGCGGGGGCCACGAGCGTAAGGATGACACGGAGGGGTGACCGACGGCTGAGAGGAAGTCCGCGCGTAAACACAACCTCGTTTGGATCGTCGCGGGAGCGGTCGGTCTGGCCATGGCCGGCTGGGTCGCGACGGCGCTGCTCGTGGGCGTGTTCGTCGGGGTTGGACGCACGGTGGGGGAGCACTTCACCAGTGTCGTCGCCACGCCGACGCGGGGAGGAGCGGCCGCGTTCCCACCGAGTGCGACGCCGACCGTGGCCTTCCCGGATTCGATGGTGAGCACGGCGACGGACGTGGCGACCGCGCACCTGGTCGTGACGGCGACACCGGTGCCGGCCACGCCAACGCCAGTTCCGACAGTAGCGCCCACGCCGGTCACCCTGCCGGTGCACCTGTTGGTGACGAGCTGTGCGCTCGCTGGGTGTAGCTTCGCTTACCCGAGCTCCGTCGCGGTGCAGGTTCCGCCGGCCTACGCCGGTGCGCTCGGCGCGTACGGCGCCGCGGGAATCGTAGTCGTGGGTCCTGCTGGGTGGACTGGAGTGGGGAGCGTTGGCGTCCAAGGGAACACCTTCGTGTCGCTTTACCCGGTCGGGAGCTCGAGGACACGGGGGCCACGCGTCGAGGTGACCACGGAGTCAACTGGCGCGGCTATGCTTAATGCGGCATCCTACTTTGAGCAAGCCCGGCTGGACGAGCAGCACGAAGGGAATCCGGTGCCACCCCCACCAGCCGGTATGACGGAGACGTTCATCGACCCTGAGCTGGTGGCGTACCGGCTGCCGAACACTCCTGACGGGCTGGGGATCGATGGGGTGGCGTACTTCACCGATAAGGTGCCGGGAACGATCTTCAAGCAGGAGGAGGTCGTATTGCCCCTCGGTGAACGCAGACTCTCCACCGTGATATTGGATGCGTTCATTGCCAGGAGCATTCTGAACCCAACTGGCCTTAACAATGAAGCGAAGGCCGCTCAGTCGGCGAACGCGACGGTCGTCAAAATGACTGACCAGAACACGTTCGATCCGGGAACTGTCACCATTTCCAAGGGCCAGACCGTGACCTGGCAGAACGCGAGCTCGACGGTCCATTCGGCGACCTTCGATCCGTCCAAGGTCGCGAACAAGGCCGACGTGTCATTGCCCGATGGTGTGCAGCCGTTCGATTCTGGCTTGCTCCAGCCCGGGCAGAGTTGGTCGCACACCTTCACCGTCGCCGGAACGTACAAGTACGTCTGCATCCCGCACGAATCGTTGGGCATGCGAGGAACCGTCGTCGTTGTGGGGGAGTAGCCGGCGGTAAGCAGGCTGTAACCTCTGGCTCATTGGCATTGGACTTGGGCCTGGCCGCGGTTCAAGAGGGACGCGGCTACCGGCTGGCTGGTTTTGCGACGTTCGAGGCGTACTGCCGAGAGCGCTGGGACATGGCGCGCCAGACAGCATATCACTACATCGAAGCTGCTGAGGTCATTGAAAATGTCTCCTCAGGGAGACAAGACCGGCCGTCTTTTACCCAGGCCCGCGAGCTCGCGCCGCTCCCCCCGCCGGTCCGCATCGAGGTCGCGCAGCAGGTTGACTTCGCGCATACCCCGGTTCGCGAGCTCCGGAAGATCGTTCAGCAGGCAAAGGCGCGCATCGAGGAACAGATCGAAGATGCGGAGTCAAGTGGCGCCCGGCGTCGTCGGCCGCGCGTCCCCCTCGTCCACCGAAGACCCAGCCCCGGAACCCGATCCTCGATCGGTGCGGACCGGGCCGAAGAACACGCTCACTGCCGCCGTGGTGACTCCACAGGCGAGGCATCCCCAGACCCACACAGTCCCCGGGTGACGCCGGGCCAATGCGCCGCAGTGGCGGCAGGCAAAGCCTTCCAGGGCCGGCCAGCGGTCGGAGACGGGCAGGAACAGATCGACCGACATGACAGTCACCACCAGGGAAGATGGGGAAGGTTTCGCGTAAGCATCATTTGTACGCCCGCTGGCACTCGGCGTTCGTCGAGTAGAGGCGTGGACGACTCATTGCGCCCTTCCTTCCGGCGTTCCGAGCACCACCCCGGTCACGGCGCGCTCCTGATACTCTCTCGTCCTCATCGCCAATCCCCAGCGGCACCGCTCGCCGTCGTCGCACAGCAGGACCACGATGCCCGGTCGGTGGTCCGCCGCGTCGTGGGTCGGGCCGCCACACTTTGGGCATGGTGGCGTCGGGCCGTCCAGGTGGCGCCTCGTGGGGGAGACGGACTCGGCGGCCAGGAGGAGGAGCAGCTCGGCCTTGTGGCCGGCGAGCAGGGCGCGGTCAGCCTCGGTGAGGGCATCGGCCGGGCGATAGCGGAGCTGGTCGCCGTCCGTCTGTAGCTCGATGCCCCGCGAGCGGAGATCGGCGAGTAAGTCGAGTGCGGTCATAGCTCACCCCATTTCGCGGTGTCGTCCGGTGCGAAGGTGGGTACAGGACCGTCACTACCGTCAGGACCGTCACTTTTGGCGTCTGGATGCGGGCTCAGCGAGTGACGGTCGAGTGACGGTCGGTCCGAGCGACCGTCACTTTGCGTCACTCGACCGTCACTCGGTTTGACCAAGCCCGGCGCGGATAGTGACAGTCGTGACAATAGTGACGGTCGCGGCGGTGCCTTGTCGATGGTGATGGGTCGCCGTCCGCCGGTCGTCCTCGTGCCAAAGATCACGTTGATTTCGCTGCGGCGCAGCGCCGGCGCCAATCGCCGAAGCTCGCCGGAGACCGCCCGCGCGTTCTGCGGCCAGGTCTTCATCTTCGTCGCCTTCTCGTCGACCAGCTCGCTGAGCTTGCCAAGGAGCTCGCCGGCGGTCCCTTCCCACGGCAGGCTATCGCACAGAATCAGCAACGCCGGTCCGATCACACTGCCCTCGATTGTCGCGGCTTCGGCATTCTTCCGCGCCGTCGCGTACGCGACGAGGAACGCCGGCGCTTCCCCGCGTGCCTGTTCCGCCGCCACGGCCACCCGCGCGAAGTCGGCCATTCGGGGTAGGCGGTCAAGATGAACCATCGGAAGCATCCGCAACGCACCGGCCAGGCTATCGAGCAGCGCGCCGAAGATTGCCGGCGCCGCCGCATCGAACGCGGCGAGCAGCGTCTTCTCGTCGCGGCGTTGGTCTTCGGGGATCGGGGGCATCGTTACATCGACCACGCGATCGGCCAGGTCGCCCCGGGCGACGTAATCCTCGATTCCGTTAAGGAGCACCGGCCGGCGCGCGGCGAAGAGCGCCTCGTCGAAGTCGGTGTACAATTCCCTCGTCGCGAAGCCACCGCCGGTCACCAGCGAGCACAGCCCGTCGGATAGCCATGGGCGGATGTCAGAAACGTTGTCGTAGCCGATAATCCAGCAGGAGCGCGCCGCGATGGCGAGGTCGCGCTCATCGCGCGGGGGACGACGTAGGCTGGGCGTGGCCGGATCCACCAGCGCCCGCAGGCAGCGCGCGAGAGTGCTTTTGGCGCTCCCTTGCTCCCCCTTCAAGGCGAGCACCGGTATTGGCCCATGGTCGGCGAGCGCTGCCACCAGCCAGGCCCTGATCAGCGCCCAGTCGCCATCGTCGGGCACGTTGACAAACTCGCGGAGGTCGTCGAGCCTGCCGCCGCGGGTCGGCTCGAAGAGTGCGCCCAGCCCCGGTGACCGGCGGAACATGACCGGCGGGTCAGTTAAAATGTCCCAGCCGCTTTCGGTCACGTGAACCGCGCGCCAGTCCCGATCACCCAGGTCGACAAACAGGCCGTCGGCGCCGTCCGGGGCGACACGCACATAGACGGCCCGGCATTCGCCGTCGAACTGCGCGATAGCGTCGATTAGGCTCAGTGCCATCGCGACCGACTCGGGCCGGGGTGCGTCGCCGGCGGTGGTGTAGTGCGCGCGGACGAGCCATCGGCGAAAGCCTTTGCTTCGGGTCGGCCAGACTTCGTGATGATCCCCCACGGCCAGACGAGCGTACGTGTCGCCGGTCGCATCGTGGAACAACTCCCCCTGACGGGCTAGGTCAACGAGCATATCGGCCTGGCTCTTCTTCTCGTCGTCGTCACCCCCCGGGCTATCGTCCACGTCGGCGTTCCCCGGATCGGACCCGTTCCCCTGACTCACCGCTTCGCGGACCGCTCCGAAAGTGATTCCGAGCTTCCGGGCCAGCTGCTTGCCGACAGCTTCGCGCGCGCCCGGCCCGACCGCGCGCAGCAGCGGCGTCGCCTCGGCGATCGTCGCGTCGATCGTTGCCGGGTCAGGATCCGCCGGGATACCCGCGACTAATTCGCCGAGCTGGGCGAGCGCGTCCTCGCGGGACACACCTGGTGGTGCCTGGCTGCCAGGAGCGGTAGTCCCGTTCGCACTCGTCCCGTTCAGCGTGGGCGTGGGCGCTGGGACCGTCTTCGCCAGCCGCGCCTCGTCGAGAACCTTATCGGCGATGCGTTCGTACTCAGCTTCGCCGTCGTCGCGACGCTCGCTGTACTTGGCGAAGCCGAGCGTCAGGTCGCGCTCGGCCAGCGCGTCGACGATCGTCCGACGCGACGCGCCAGCCTGCGCGAGGACCTGGCCGATCAGGAAGAGCGTGTCCGAGCGGTCGACGTCGGTGTGCTCGCCGCGCTTGACGATCGTGCCGCCTAGCTTGACGCGCACGCCGCGCCAGGTATCGAGGGCCGGCCCTACCAGGCGCACCGGCGGGTCGTCACCGTCCTTGGCCGCTGGTGCGGGCGGCGTGTGCTCGCTGGCCGTCTTGAGCAGGTCCACAGCCCAGTCGGGCGCGTCGGCGAGCTCCATCTCCGCGAGGTCCAACACATCGAGGAAGATCGCCGCGCCCGTGCGGTGCTCGCCGTGAACGATGGCAATGCCCTTGCTCAGAACGTCGATCGCGCCGGTCGCACCCTTGTGGATCGCGCGCGCGAGCGCGCAATCCTCCGGCGCCCGGTAAAGCAGCGACGGGTTGCGCGATTGGCGAATGACTGATGAGGGCGCGCCGAGCTGGTACACCTCATCGAACGCTGCCTGGCTGTCGGGGTCGACGTGAATCAGGCGCGACTTTTCCAGGATGATACCGACGTTCGCCCGCGGGGCGCGTCGGAACGTGTCCTCAAGCTTCTTGCGCGTCAGGCGTTCCGCTGCCCAGGGCACCAGCGGTGTTTTTCCGATCTGCTTCGGGTCTTTGCTGTGATCGTGTGTCTCGCCCGGCCTGGTTTTCCACGGGGAACCGCAGCGCTCCCCGTCGTCGATCGGCCAACAAAGCGGGACAACCCAGTAGCCGGCATCGTGCAGGGCGAGCGCAACCTGACCGTTCGTCAGATTATCGCGGGGAACACATGTGCTAGAATGGGACTCACTCATGGCGATTTTCGACGCATTGGCTGTACCTCAAACCCTTCGACCGCCGGCTCTTCCCGCCGGCGGTCCACATCTGTTGGCATGGCTATACTTTCGCCTCCGCTGGCGTGTGTACCCGACGTCGCGGTCGTCGGGCGCGCGTCCACCGGCGCGCGCTGCGGGTCGCCTCCTCCCCCAGGGCCGCGCGAAACTCGCGCAGCGTCATCGCGATCACGTCTGCTTGCGCCTGCAGAAGTCGCCGGTCATCACTCGTCGGCTCCCGGGCGATGATCGTGGCCTCGAGTCGTGCCAGGGTTCGCCGTAGTCGCCCGGCGATGCAGAGAACTTCAGGGGGGGGTACTTGTGGCGCAGCATTCGTCCGCATATGATCACCAGCGTTGTGCATGCGAACCTCTTTTCCGCCGCCGGCTAAGCCGGCAGGCAACCGGCGGCGACCTCTGTATCTGGATTAGAAAAACGCCCGCCCACGGGATCGCTCCCATGGGCGGGCGTCGACGACGCGGGCCCCCGGCGGCGGCCGGGGCCTCGCGGGGCCGGCCGCCATTGCTGTGTCTGGCTTAGGCACCCGAGCCGGCGGGATCGACGCCCTCCTCGAGGCGCTCGGTAGCTCGCTCTGGTGATTCCTCGCGATCCCTCTCCACCGGGCGCGACGCCAAAAGTATCCGCCAGAGCCTCTCCCAGGCAACCCGCTGCTGCGGGACATTCTGGGTGCTCATACCTCGACCCCTGGATCACTGACGACGGGTCGGTCAGCGTCAAGAAGGCCAAGCTGTCGGAGCCGCGTACGAATAATGGCGTGCGCCTGGTCGGAGATTGGGCGTAGCTCCGCCTGGGCCAGTAGGATGAGTGCCCGGTACTCGTGCTCGTCGAGGGGGATTTTCAAACGCTCCACCACCATTGGGCCAACTCCTGTGGCGCGTCAACATCGCGCTGCACCAGGAGGGTCGCTCACCGGGCCAGCCCGGTGTCAATTGGCCCGAATGGCCCAAAAGTGGCTATTCCCGACGCTTCGGCACAAGATCCGGGTACTTTTTACGTAGCCTGCCAATTTCGTTGTGGATCGTGTGGACCGCCCTGCTAACTCGGGACGCTATCTCGCCTTCTGTTTGACCTGCCAACCAGTACGTGACGATCGTCCGTTCACGTTGGTTGAGGGTCCTGAGAAGTTCCTCGCTGCGGTCGGACGGTGGACTCCCTTGTACGCCCCGGACGGCCAGTGGCCGCTCTCCCCGCGGCACTATTTGCCCAGGGGGGGTGGATTGTTCGGAATAGCCCAGTCCTCCAACTCCGGAAAGGCCCGCCGCATCGCCGCTTCAAATTGCCCGAGCAGCTGGTCTACCTCCGGGATCGCGCCGGGGGGCGGGATCCCGAGGCGCGTGCCGCGATCATCCTGTTTCGACGAAAGCGGGGCCCGAGCCTCGACGCGGACGCGACTCGGACCAAGCGGGCCAATGGCAATCTCCAAGAGGATTGGATCCTCACAACAGGCACCAACACAAATCGAGCGGGGATCGAGGTCCGGTGCGATCACGCATTGGAGCCGGGGCAAGCGCCAGGGCGACCCTGCCGGAAAGGAAGGGTCGCCGAACAGGGCGATGGAGAAGTTTCCACGGCCGCCTCGACGATGCCAGGCGTGCCTGGGGCCGATGAGGTACAGGAGCGAGATGGGCGAGCCCCGTCTCTCCCCCCAGTATTCTGTGTTCGCCTCGAGAACAAAGTCGTGAAGCCATCGACCGAACAGTGCCGGCTTTGTCGATGCGTACCGTACCATGGGCACCTCCGACTCGGTGAGGGGTTGCCGGGCTGGCCCGTGAGTCGGCACGGTCCACTTGCGGGCGCTGATCGGGCGCCACCCGGCACGTCAGCTATTCTACGCGACGCGGCAAGCACGGCCAGGGCGCCGCGGTCGCCGCGGTGCAGTCACGGCACCCGGCGCGCGGTAGGCCGTCGTGGTAGCCGTCGGCGTGGTCGCGGGCCAGGAGCCGCTGGTACGCGATGCGGGCATATCCGAAGCCGCAGGCGGCGATCGCCACCAGCCCGGACTCGTCTTCCCAGCGCCCGGTCGTCGCCCTCCCGCACGTCGTACAGGGGGCCGTCGCCGCGTCGCGATGATGCCAGAGAGTCAGGCCATCGTGGGTGATCTTCTGCATCGTCCCCCTCACCTCGTTTCCTCGAGCGATTCTGCCGCCCGGCTTGGCGATACGTCGCGGTCGGTCCAGCGAAACGGGATGCTATTGTGCTGATAGCAGGACTGAGTTCTGGAACCTGTTCCAGCCGGTCGCGGCGCAGGGTGCCACCGGAGGCACGATGGGCGGGACTCGCCCGGCGGGCGGCATGGGCGGGCAGACCGGCGGCATGGCTGGCCAGATCGGTCGCGGAGCAGGCCAGGGCAACCGGGGCGCCGAGGGCCAGGGCCGCGAATGAGGCGGACTCGGGACCGCGGGGCGCTAAGGGACCACGACGGGCTGCCTCACCTCTCGCTATTCGATCG
>DATLRG010000719.1:0-2601 GCA_035534795.1 Chloroflexota bacterium | reverse complement strand
GACCGCGCCCGCTCGCCCAGCGCGCCGATCGCCCCGACGATCTCACTAAGCGGCCGCGTGTCGGCGTCGTGGACCACCGGAACGAGCAGCGCACCTGGTACCGCGACGGCGAAGCCGATGTGAATGTTCTCCAGGACAAGGATCGCGTCGTTTTCGATGACCGCGTTCAGCTCAGGCCGCTCGCGGAGCGCCGTCGCGAGGAGCTTGATGAACAGGGCGTCATAGGGGACCGAGGCACCAATCCGCTCGCCGAGTCGCGCTCGCACGGCGACCAGTACGTCGGCGTCAACCTCGCGGGTCAACGAGACCGACGCAGCCGTCGCCAGGCTGGATCGGAGACGCTCCCCGATCGTCCGGCGGATTCCTTGAATGGCGATTCTCTCGCGAACCTTACGCGCGTCTGGCGGCGGACCGGCGCTCGGGGCGACCGCTGACCGGGCGACCGCTGCCAGGACGTCGGCCTCGACGATGCGTCCGCCCGGACCGGTACCGGTCAGCGTGCTGAGATCAATGCCGTTCTCCGCGCTCAGACGGCGCGCGATCGGACTGGCACGAACCTCGCCGCCAACCGTTGACGGACGCGCCGCGGGATTGGGCGCTTGCAGAGCAGGAATTGCGCTCGACTGCGCGGTCGGCGGCGTGGCACTCATTGGCGCAGTGGTCGGCGGCGCTTCACCCTCGGCGATGATGTATCCGATCAGCCCCTGGACCGGAAGGTTCGCGCCAGCCGCGGCGATCTGATGGACAATTCCAGCGCCCGGGGCGACCAGTTCCTGAGTAGTTTTCTCGGTCGTGACCTCGGCGACGGGATCGCCGGCCGCGACGTGCGCACCGTTAGAGCAAAGCCACGCCGTCAGCGTGCCTTCGGCAGTGAACATGCCCAGGCTGGGCATCACGATTGGTCGTGCCATTCTCTCTCCTGGCTCCTATCGTCCGAGAAGGTCGTGCACGACGGATGCGACGTCGGCGGGGCGCGGCTGATAAAAGGCTTCGAGGGCGGCCGCGAAGGGAACCGGCGCCTCGGGCGCGGTGATTGTCTTGATCGGTGCATCGAGATAGTCGAAACCCCGATCGGCCATGCGCGCGGCGATGTCCCGTGCCATCGAGGCGGTTGGCGTATCTTCGTCCACGACGATCAACCGGCGCGTCTTCGTCACCGACTCGAGAATCGTCTCCTCGTCCAGCGGCGCCAGGGTCAGAACGTCCACGACCTCGGCCTCGATTCCCTCGGCGGCGAGGTTCTGCGCGGTCTCGAGACAGACGTGAGTCATCAGGCCGATCGCGCAGAGGGTGACGTCACGCCCGGGACGGACGACCTCAGCCTTGCCGATTGGCACGGTGTATTCGTCCTCGGGCACCGGGCCCCGGGCAACCGGACCGAGGAACTTGTGATCGAGGAAGACCACCGGGCCACCGTCACGGATCGCCGCGATCATGAGCCCCTTGGCATTGTAGGCGGTAGTCGGCACGACGACTTTCAGGCCCGGAACGTGGGCCAGGATGGAGTACTGCGTCTGCGAGTGCTGGGCCGCCGCGCCACCACCGTAGGTCTGACCGCCACCGCCCCGGCTGCCGTAGCCCATCCGAAAAGTCACCGGCACGTCGACCTTTCCCCCCATCATGTAGTGCATCTTGGCGGCCTGGTTGGCGATCTGATCGTAGCAGCAGCCGATGAGATCGATGAAGGTCAGGTCGACGATTGGCCGCAGCCCAGTCATCGCTGCGCCCACGCCGACACCGGTGAATCCCATCTCGGCGATCGGCGCGTCGATCACCCGATCCTGGCCAAACTCGGCGAACAAGCCGCGCGTCTTGAGCGAGGCAGCCCAACCGTCCTCGAAGCCGAGGTGCGCCCGGCCGCCCGCCCCGGAAACGTCCTCGCCAATGACAATCACGGTTGGATCCCGGCGCATCTCCTGGCGTATCGCTTCGTTGATCGCCTGATTGAAGGTCAGCTCACGAACCGCCGTTACCATCTTCTTCTCTCTTCTCGATCTCGGTCGCGTAAACGTCGGTGCACAGCTCGGCCGGATCCGGGAGCGGGCTCTGCTCGGCAAAGGCAATCGCTTCGTCGAGAAGTGCCTTGTTCCGGGCGTCGATCGCCTCAAGTTCGTCGGCGGTGAAAATACGTTGCGCGATCGTCTGGCTTCGGAAACGCTTGAGGCAATCCTTGGCGCGGGCCTTCTCTTCTTCGTCAACCGTTCGGTAGCGGTGCGGGTCGTCCGCCGAATAGTGGCCGTAGTAGCGGTAGGTTTTGCACTCGATGAAAGAGGGGCCTTCGCCGGCCCGGGCGCGCTGCACCGCGAGATTCGCTGCTTCCCAAACGGCGAACACATCCTGCCCATCCACGACGACGCCGGGCATGTTGTAGCCCTGGGCACGAACGGCGAGGTCTTTGACCGACACCGCGTACTCGACCGGTGTCGACTGGGCGTAGCCGTTGTTTTCGCAGACGAAGATGACCGGCAGCTTCCAGATCGAGGCCATGTTCATCGATTCGTGGATAACGCCGATGCCGGCCGCTCCATCACCGAAGAAGGTCGCCGCGATCTGGTCGGTCTTGCGCACCCGCGCGGAAAGTGCCGCGCCGACGGCGTGGGG
>DATLRG010000718.1:0-4573 GCA_035534795.1 Chloroflexota bacterium | reverse complement strand
GAGCTTCTCGATGCGCTGGAGAATCTCCAGCATGATCTCGTTCTGGTGCTCCAGGTGCGTCAGGATTGCTTCGACTTCCGTCTCGGCCTTCAGGTTCACCTCGTAATCCGACTGGGCGCGGAACTCGGAGTGGCGCCCTTGCAGGTTCTGGCCGACCATGATCAGCGGCATCAAGTGGATCTGAACGAGGTTCGAAATGAAGAGCCAGAGGACGAACGCCGGGTAGGGATCGAAGCGCAGGTTCCGGGGAGCGAGCACGTTCCAGCCAAGCCAGATCACCGTCCAGCCGAGAATGATCAGGAAGAAGCCCATCGTCCCGACCCGGTCGGTGACGACCATCGCCACGCGTTCCAGCGTCGACAGGCTTTGCGCGTGCTGCTCGTTGACGTTGCGCACCGGCCTGCTCCGCCCGCGCAGCTCTTTCCAGGACGGCAGAGACCGGGCGCGTTCGCGAAGACTGTCCAGCATCGATCTGTCCCCCTTTAATGCGCGAGCGCCATCGCCGTCCGAATCAGCCCCGCCGCCGTGTGGCCCCATGCCTGCAGGAGTTGAGCGCGACTGATCGTTCGGTCGGCACCGGACCCAGTCCGGAAGGCCGGATCGTCGTAAATCAGATTCCCCGCTCGATCGAAGCCCAGGCCGACGATGTAGTGGTCACCCCAGTAGTCGCTCGTGCGGTGATCCGACAGGCCTCGGTAGCGCACCAGCAGGATCACCGGCCGGCGCGCGGCGAACTGGCGGCTGAGATCGTCCAGCGACCAGATCCGATAGCGGTTGCCCTGGACGAGACCGCCGGCCGAGGCGCCACTGGCTCGCGCGGCGTACGACAGCGCCTCCCAGGTCGTGCCATCGGCGGGGTTGTCGAAGCCCATCTGGCGGGCGGCCAGGTGGCGCAACGTCAGCGGGCCGGCGTGGATTCCGAGCGCGCCCAGCGCCATCGCCAGCGACGCTGGCCCGCAGTTCGAGTCCGCGTAGGCGCTGCCATCGAACTGCCGAATGTACGGCGCCAAGATGGGCGGCGGTGGAGCAGCGGGGGCCGTGGCCTCGCGGATGACGAGGGTCTGTCCGATGCGCACCAGGCTTGGATCGGCCAGGGCGTTGAGTGCGACCAGGTCCGACAGGGACACGTCGTAGCGCACCGCGATGCCCGAGAGGGTATCGCCGCGCTCGACGCGGTACGTCTGACTCCCGTCAGCCAGCGCCGGCGCCGCGGTCGTCCCAAACAGCACCAGCGCCAGGATGGCCGACACGAGCACGCCGCGGGCGCGGGGCGAGCCACGTCTCCAACGCCGCCCAGACCCGACGCCTGCCCGAACGCGGGACCACACCGCCATCGTCTCCTCCATGCCACGCCAGTGCCTCTCTGCTGCACCCATCGAGACGACGCCAGCGGGGGATGTGGACGGACAGGCCGAAATCTCGCCGGTACCAGCGGTGGACGGAGTATAATCAGGCGGCCACCCGCCTGTCAATGGGATCAAAGTAACACCACGGTGGGACGTGCAGGGATTGCCGGCGATCCCTGCACGTCCCACCGTGGTGTTACTTTGGCCGCTACCCCGGTGAACCACCCGACCCGGACACCTTGTGGAGATTGCTCTTGAGGCGGTACACTCTCACCGAGAAGGACACACGAACCCCCGAGCGTGGCGAGAGGAGGCTCTGGATGGACTCGACACTGCTTCGTTCGCTCGAATGGCGCCTGATCGGGCCGCACCGCGGCGGACGGGTCGTCGCGGTCGCCGGCCATCCGACCCGAGCGGGGACGTTCTACTTCGGCGCCTGCGCCGGGGGCGTCTGGAAGACCACCAGCGGCGGCGCGTACTGGGAGAATGTGTCCGATGGGTTTCTCACGACCTCGGCCGTGGGCGCGATCGCGGTCTCCGAAGCCGATCCGAATGTCATCTACGTCGGCACCGGCGAGACTTGCATTCGGAGTAACGTGTCGCACGGCGACGGCATCTACCGTTCCTCCGACGGGGGCCAGTCCTGGCAGAACGTCGGCCTCGCCGCGACGCGCCACGTCGGCGACGTGCTGGTCCATCCGCGAGACCCGGACGTGGTCTACGTCGCGGCGCTCGGCCACGCCTGGGGAACGAACCCGGAGCGCGGCGTCTTCCGATCCACCAATGGCGGCACCTCGTGGGAGAAGGTGCTCTACAAGAGCGACCGGGCCGGCGCGATCGACGTGGCGCTGGATGTCCAGAACCCGCGCGTGCTCTACGCGGCGATCTGGCAGGCACAGCGCTACCCCTACGCGATGCATAGCGGCGGCGACGACTCGGGAATCTGGCGCACGACCGATGGCGGCGATCGCTGGACCGACCTGACCCGCCGCCCCGGCTTGCCGGCGGGCGTGCTCGGCAAGATCGGCGTCGCGGCGTCGCCAGCGCGGTCCGGCCGCGTCTGGGCGCTGGTCGAAGCTGCCGACGGGGCCCTCTTCCGCTCCGACGACTACGGCGAGACCTGGGAGCGCGTCTGCGACAACCCGGACCTCCGTCGCCGTCCCTTCTATTACATGCACGTCTACGCCGATCCGCAGGACGCCGACACCGTCTGGGTCCTGAACCTCCAGTGCTGGAAATCCGTCGACGGTGGAAAATCGTTCGAGGCAGTCCCCACGCCGCACGGCGACAACCACGACCTCTGGATCGACCCGCGCGACCCGACCCGCATGCTCGAGGGGAACGACGGCGGCGCCTGCGTCTCGTTCGACGGCGGCCGGTCGTGGTCGACGATTCTTAACCAGCCGACGGCGCAGTTCTACCACGTCACGACCGACGACCAGGTGCCCTATCACGTCTACGGCTCGCAGCAGGATAACTGGGCCATGCGCCTGCCGAGCATCGGCTTCGAGGGCGCGATCACCTGGAAAGATTACGTCGAGCCGGGCGGCGGCGAGAGCGGCCATATCGCAATCGGCCCGAAGCCACCGCACACCGTCTTCGGCGGTGGTATCGGCACCGGCGCCGGCCACGGGCGTCTGATCGCCTGGGACCCGGAGACCGGCCAGAAGCGGAACGTGACGGTCTGGCCTGAGATACACGGCAGCGGCGCCGGGGCCGAGGCGCTCAAGTACCGTTTCCAGTGGACCTTCCCGGTCGAGACGTCCGCGCACGAGCCGGGCGTCCTCTACGTCTGCTCGAACCACGTCCACCGGTCGGCCGACGAGGGAGCGAGCTGGGACGTGATCAGCCCCGACCTGACGCGGAACGACCCGTCCACGCTCCAGTCCTCCGGCGGCCCGATCACCGCGGACAATAGCGGCGCCGAGATCTATGGGACGATCTTCGCCTTCCGTGAATCGCCGCGCGCGCGGGGCGTCTTCTGGGCGGGTAGCGACGACGGCCTCGTCCACCTTTCCCGCGATGGAGGCACTACCTGGCAAAACGTCACGCCGACAGACCTGCCGGCGTGGTCGCTGATCAGCATCGTCGAGCCGTCGCCGCACGATCCCGCGACCGCGTACATCGCGGCGACCTGCTACAAGCGCGACGACTTTCGCCCTTACCTGTACAAAACGACCGACTATGGGGCGACCTGGACGGCGATCGTGCAGGGCATTCCCGACCACGAGTTCACCCGAGTCATTCGCGAGGACCCGGTGCGGCGTGGCCTGCTCTACGCCGGCACCGAGACCGGCCTCTACCTTTCGTTCGACGACGGCGCCAACTGGCAGAGCTTCGCGGGCAACCTGCCGGTCGTACCGATCTACGATCTGGTGATCAAAGGCACGGATCTCGTCGTCGCGACACACGGGCGCTCGTTCTGGATTCTGGACGACGTGACGCCGCTGCGCCAGCTCCGTGACGGAATCGCCGACCAGGCGGCCCACCTTTTCGCGCCGCGTCCAACCACGCGCCACCGCGTCTACAGTCACGGCAACGGCCGCAGGATCGCCGGCCACGTCAATTACAAGACGACCGGGCCGGTCACGGTCGGCTACCGACCGATCGAAATCGCCACCGGCGCCAAGGTGGAACGCTTTCTCGACGCCGGCAGCAATCCGCCGGACGGGGTGATCGTCCACTACTGGCTGCGGGAAAAGCCGGAGGGCGAGGTCAAGCTCAGCATCCTCGACGCGGCCGGCCAGACCATCCGCGAATACTCCAGCCGCGGCGCCGAGCCGCCGCGCGTGCCGATCGAGCCGGGTGCCAACCGCTTCGTCTGGGACCTGCGCTACGCCGGCCCGACGCCGCTCGAGCCGCGACCGGGCCTGGACCCGGTGCGCGCGCAGGCCGAAGCCGTCGCGACCGCTCCGCGCGCGCTGCCAGGCACGTATCAAGTCCGGCTCAGCGTCGGCGAGGTCGTCCTGGACCAGTCCTTCGACCTGCTGGCGGACCCGCGCGTGCCAGTGACGGCCGACGACCTGACGGCGCAGTTCCGATTGAAGCTGGCGATCCGCGACCGTCTTTCGACGGTCAACGGGATGCTAAACCCAATGCCGTTCACTTAACGGCGTAGATAACGGGGTAAGGGGGACGCCTCTTGTTATGGCATGCTTTTGGTGAAGGAACCGGAGCAATCGCCATGCTCCAAGAGGAGTACCCCCATGTCTATTCTGCGCCAGTCC
>DATLRG010000717.1:0-3092 GCA_035534795.1 Chloroflexota bacterium | reverse complement strand
CCCCCACTCCCCCTTTTCATACCCTCTACAGCCGCCTCCAGCTTACGCGCTCGCGCCGACCGGTTCCCGCGACGGCATGCCGCAAAACTGCTCGTAATCGATCAGCTCGTGGATCGTGGGATTGTCGCCGCACACCGGGCACTGGGGATCGCGACGGATCTTGACCTCGGAGAACTCCATGGCCAGCGCGTCGAACATCAGCAGGCGCCCGATCAGCGGCTCACCTTCGTCGAGGATCAGCTTCATCGTTTCTACCGCCTGGATGCAGCCGACGATACCGGGCAGCACGCCCAGGACTCCGGCTTCCGCGCAGTTGGGGACCGCGCCGGGCGGCGGCGGAGCCGGAAACAGGCAGCGGTAGCATGGTCCGGCGCCCGGCTTGAACACCGTGACCTGCCCGTCGAACTGGAAGATGCTCCCGTGAACGACCGTCTTGCCGGTCATCACCGCGGCGTCGTTCACCAGGTAGCGCGTCGGGAAGTTATCGGTGCCGTCCACGATGATGTCGTAGTTGTCGAGAATCTCGAACGCGTTGTCAGAGCGCAGGGCGACTGCGTGCTTGACGATATTCACGCCCGGGTTGATGTCGTTGAGCGTGTCCGCGGCCGAGTCGACCTTGAGCCGCCCGACGGAGTTGGTCCGGTGTAACACCTGGCGCTGCAGGTTCGAGAGATCGACCGTATCGAAGTCGACGATGCCGATCGTGCCGACCCCGGCGGCTGCCAGGTACAGTGCGGCCGGTGAGCCGAGTCCACCCGCCCCCAACAAGAGCACGCGAGCGTTGAGCAGCTTCTTCTGGCCGCGGCTCCCCACCTGCGGCATGATTAAATGGCGATGATACCGACGGACTTGCTCCTCGGTAAATGTCTGGACGGGCATAGCCTCAAGCCTCCATCAAATGTGATAGACGAACGCGCGCCGATGCTCGCGCTCGAGCAGATCGGCCAGCGTACACGAGCGAAGCACCTGTTCGGATTGCCGATACAACTCCTGTAGCAGCTCGTGCAGCGCGTGGCACGAAGGTCGTCGCTGCGGGTCGGCCGTGTCGTCGGTTGGCCAGAGCGACCCTTCCAGCGCCACGATCAGCTCCGCCACGGTCACCTCGCTCGCCGGTTTGGCGAGGCAGTGCCCGCCGCCCGGCCCGCGCCGGCTCGAAATCAGCCCCGCCTTGCGCAATTGCGTTAGCAGTTGATTCAAGTACGGCTCGGGAATGTCCTGGCTCGAGGCGATGTCGTGGCTTTGCACCGGTCCCCGGCCATACTGCTGGGCAAGCTCCAGCATCGCTCGGATCCCATAGTCGGTCCGCGTCGAGATCTTTAGCGTCCTGGGGCCTCCTGTTCGCTCACAACTCCCGCCCGCCTGGCCTCGTGTCGGCAGAGGCCAGCGCCGGTGTGATCTGGATCGCCTGTTCCTCGACCAGCCCCTTGTCGATCAAGAATGCCCGGAGGACCGGTTGATCTGGATCGGCCAGAGAGACGATCAGGTAATGCACGTCCGGATAGCCGGCGAGTGCGATATCGGTGCGCGAGGGCGCGGCCGGCGAATGGGTGTGTGAGTGGTAAATTCCGACGAGATCGAGTCCGACCTCCTCCATCATCTGAAACGCTTCGAGCAGCTTCTGGCTGTCCACGCGGTAGTTTAGCGGGCTGTGCTCGACGTTCTCCATGCGCAGCAGTCGGTCCGCGCGCGACCCCTCGCCGAAAAGCAAGCCACAGCACTCGTTCGGAAAATCGTTCCGCGCGTGGGCGACGATGTCGTCGTGGTGGCCCCGGGTGATCTCGATCACGTCTTTCCTCACAATGTTCTGGGGTGAGCCGCCGGCGAGCGCCGGGATGAATGCGACCTCATCTCCTTCCGACAGGGGCGTCGATTCGCCACGCAGCGATCGCATCTCCTGGCCGTTCACGAACACGTTGACGTGGTGGCGAACGGCGGCACCGTCGCAGATGCGCGCGCGCAAGCCGGGGTAGCATCGCTCGAGATCCTCGATCAGGCCGGCGATGGTCTCCCCGTGCGCGTCCACGTGGCCCCGGCCCGCGGTGAGCTCTCGGTAGGGCGTCGGGATGTACACCTTGATCGGCATGCGCTTCCTTACCGGGTCGCCTGGAACGTGGTCAGATATCGCTCGCCCGTGTCCGGCAGCACGGTCACGACCGTCCGGCCAGCGCCCAGCTCCCGCGCGACCGTGATGGCGGCGAAGACGTTGGCGCCAGACGAAATCCCGACCAGCAGGCCCTCCAGGCGAATCAGGCGCCTGGTGGTGGCCAACGCGTCTTCGTCGCTGACCGCGATCACGCGGTCGATCACCGCGCGATTCAGGACGCCCGGGATGAAGCCCGCGCCCAGGCCCTGCAGGCCGTGCGGCGCCGGCCGTCCTCCACTGAGCACCGCGGCCCGGCTCGGCTCGACCGCCACGACCAGAAGATCGCTCCGCTGCGCTTTCATCGCTTCGCCGAGGCCGGTCACCGTCCCGCCGGTCCCCACGCCGATCACCACCGCGTCCAGATTGCCATCGGTGGCCTCGAGAATCTCTCGTGCCGTGGTCCGTCGATGAATCTCTGGATTAGCCGGATTGAGGAACTGCTGGGGCATGAAATACCCGTTGCGGCGCACCAATTCTTCGGCGGCGTAGACCGCCCCGGCCATCCCCTCGATGGCCGGCGTCAGCACGAGCTCGGCACCATACAGCGAGAGCAAGGTCCGACGTTCGACCGACATGTCGTCCGGCATCGTCAGGACGAGGCGGTAACCACGCACCGCCGAGACCATAGCCAGGCCGATGCCCGTGTTGCCACTGGTCGGCTCGACGATAGTCGCGCCAGGCTTCAGCTTCCCGCTCCGTTCGGCGTCGTCGATCATGGCGACGGCGATGCGGTCCTTGACGCTGCCCGCGGGATTGCGCGACTCCAGCTTCCCGAGAATAGTCGCCGCGCCGTCGCCGGCGATGCGGTTTAACCGCACCAGCGGCGTGTCGCCGACCAGTGCGAGCACGTTCTCGACGATTCGACTCACCTGCCGCCCTCCCGCTCGCCGCTACTAGAGCGTCTAAGGAGGAACTGATGGATGAGGTGGGTGAGGGATTGGCCCCACGG
>DATLRG010000716.1:0-2239 GCA_035534795.1 Chloroflexota bacterium | reverse complement strand
TACGATCACATAGTCGGCGTCGAGGTCGGAGAAGTGGCGAAGGAGCAATTCGTCAACGTGCATCGACTGCAGGGTTGCCAGGCATCGCAGAGCCTGTTCCTGGGAATTCGCGGAATGACAGAACAGGAGAGAGAACCCTGCCGCGTTGACGGCATCATCGACCCACGGAGAGGCTCGGCGTAGGCCGGGCCCGCGAGGCCGTGGCGACGGTAACACCAGCTGCCCGCGCGACATCGTTGATCGTGACGCGCATCGTTCTCTCAGATCACCAACGTGACAGGAAATACCGCAAACGTTTCGAAAGGAACTGGTCGTCAGCCTAGCAACATTTGTGGGGGGCGTCAAGGCTGAGCCGAGTTTTGGGTGGAAGATTGCCTTTTCTGGGAAACACGACGCCGAAATGAAGCGTTCGGTCGGATGGACTTGACCGTCTTCACGCTTGACGCGGAGGCAGGACACGTAATCGTTCGTGGCGATCGGGTGCCGACTGTTCAAAGGCACGTCAATGCGGCATCCGGCAGAGTTGTCTGCTCCGACAACCATGACACGCTCGTCGGCGGATCAGAGATTATGATCAATGATCCGGTGCTATACTCAATACGATTTACCCTGCCCGGTTCCTCCCGATAGGACGCTGCGCGATTCTCAGCGAAATAACGCCGAGTATTTGGTGCCGGGCACGACCGACGAGAGGGGGAATCACGATGTCGCTCGTAGCCATGGTGCTCGCGGACCGCGTCGAACATTTCACGCGGTACTACGATTGGTGGATCCACCTCATCACCTTCGGTCGCGCGACGCTCGTGCGCCGGGCGGTACTGCGGTATGTCCAGCCCGGAGAGGCTGTCCTCGATGTCGGCTGTGGCACCGGTACCCTCGCGATCGCGGCCGCGCGCCAGGGCGCCTCGGTGGTGGGCATCGACCGCTCCCGTCCCATGCTCGCACTCGCCCGCGAGAAAGCCGCGCGCGCCGGGGTCCAAGTAGACTTCCGTGTGGGCCAGGCGCCGATCCTGCCTGTGTCGGGAGAACTCTTCGACGTTGCCACCGCGACCTTCGCGCTGAGTGAGCTTTCCCGCGACGAGGCGCTCCTCACCGTGCGAGCCATGGCCGAGGCGGTGCGCCCCGGTGGCCGGGTGATCATCGCCGACGAGGCTCTCCCGCGCCATCCTCTGCTCTGGCTCTTCGGGGAACTGCAGCGCCTGCTTTTTGGGGTGATCGCGTTCGCGGTCCTCCAGGAGCTGGCACCCACGCACCGCCATCCGTGGCCGGCCATGCTGGAGGAGGCCGGGCTCGTCGTTGGTCCGGTGGCCCGCTACCAGGAAGGGGGACTGATTGTCGTCGAGGCTGAGCGTCCCGCCACGCTGCCTGTGCTTCAGCGGGCCATCGTCCCGCTCGCGCTCGTCATGCCCCACGGCATCGCCCACGCCGTTCTGGCCATAGCCGCGTGGTTTGCCCTGCCGATTCCAGTTCCTTCCGGTGTGTACCAGCTTGGCGCGCCCGATCGCGAGGCGCCGGTTGTCCTCACCAGTAACTTTCTGGCCACGATCGACGCCGTGCGCCACGCGCTCGCCGGCTGTAATGGCTTCGTTATCGTGGAAGATACGAGTGGCTGGAATGTCTGGTGTGCGAGTGATGCGGGTCTCTTTACCGCCGAGAAAGCCGCGGCGCTGATGCGTCTCTACGGGCTTGAGCAGCGGGTAACGCGGCGACGGGTGATTATTCCGCGTTTGGGCGGACGGATCGGGGCGCGTCTCGCCCAGATCACGAAATGGGATGTCGTCACCGGGCCAATCGAGGCGCGCGATCTCCCTGCGTTTCTCGAAGATCCGGAGGTCACCCCGGCCATGCGCAGTCTCGACCGTCTGTTCCGACTGCGGGAGCGCCTACGGGTGGGAGTCCTGACTGTCGTGCAGTTGCCGCTGTTCCTTGCGCCGGTGCGGCTTCTCCCCGCATCCCTCCGCGGCCCCGTTTGGCGCTTTGCCCTGGTGGCGAGCGGGGTGTTGTCGGTCTTCCACTATTGGCTACCGGGGCAAACGGGCATCGTCAAGGGCGGAATCTTCGGACTGGCCGTGAGCGGGGCAATGCTCGTCCGGGAGCCGCGTCGTTGGGCCGCGGCGCTCGCCGTCACGGTGAGCGCGCCGCTCATCGGCTGGATCTACCAGTCGAGCTCCCCGGTCGTCTATTGGAAACGGATCTGGAAGTAAGGCCAGATCGGGCCTCTCCGGTCAGCCTCGACGTT
>DATLRG010000715.1:0-3228 GCA_035534795.1 Chloroflexota bacterium | reverse complement strand
CGCATTCGTCAGGTCCTGATCAACCTCCTCCGTAACGCCCTGCGCCACACCGATGCCGGCGAGGTCACGGTCACGGCGCACCGTGACGACCGAGATGTCGTGGTTTCGGTCACCGATACCGGTTTAGGCATCTCGCCCGAGGAAATCCCTCGCATTTTCGACGAGTTCCAACAGGTCGGGGACCTATCGCGACGGCGAGGGGGGAGCGGGCTGGGGCTGTCGGTCACGCGGCGCTTCATCGAGATGCACGGGGGAAGTATCTGGGTGGAGAGCCGACCGGACGAGGGAAGCACTTTCTCCTTCAGCCTGCCGCTCCAAGGCCAGGTCGTCGCCGCGGTCGCGAATCGCGACTGGGGAAAGCTGCTCCGCCCGGCGACCGAGGGGACCGCGCGAACGATCCTGGTGGTGGACAGCGACCCGGAGCCAGCCAGACTCTTCAACCGCTACCTGCACGGCTACCACAGCGAGTGCATCCCGAGCCTGGAAGACGCGAAGGCGAGCGGACTTCGGGAGGATGCCCGGGTCTTCGTCGTCACCGCGGATCCTAGTCTGGTCGGGGCTAACCAGGCCCCGGACGAGCCGACAATCCCGGGCGACGCACTCGAGATCACCTGTCCGGTCCGCACCCAGCGCCTCATTGGCAAAGAGCTCGGGGTCGCCGCCTATTTAGTCAAGCCAATTAGTCTGGAAGCGCTGGCTTCTGCGCTCGGTTCCGTTGGCAACGAACCACGAACCGTGCTGATCGTCGACGACGAACGAGATATGGCGAACCTGCTGGCCCGCATGGTCGGTCAGATCTTTTGGCGTTGCCAAACTCGCCAGGCGCACGACGGCCTCGAAGCGCTGGCGGTGCTCCGATCGGAGCGACCGGACGTCGTGCTTCTGGATCT
Source organism: Chloroflexota bacterium (assembly GCA_035534795.1). Classification (GTDB taxonomy): domain Bacteria; phylum Chloroflexota; class UBA6077; order FW602-bin22; family CADDYW01; genus JAJPKB01. The sequence continues at coordinate 2,338 of DATLRG010000715.1, read as the reverse complement.
GCTGATGGCAGGCATGGACGGCCACGCTCTGCTGGCAACCATGCGCGAGGAGCCGACCCTCCGGGGCATTCCGGTCATCGTCGTCACGGCCCGCGACCGCGAGGAGGATACCATCACCGTCCCCGCCATCAGCATCAGACGGAAGAGCGGCCTGACGATTGGGGAGGCAGTGCGCTGCCTGCAGTGCTGCCTGGATGCGCTGTTGACTCCTCCTCTGGACACCACCGTGCCAGCGCGGCCAGCAGATCCTCCGGTCCAACCGGTTTGGGCAGGAACGCCGCGACACCCAGCGAGCGCGCCAGCGAGCTCTCGGGCATAACCGAACAAACCAGGACCGGAACCCCGGCCAACGTCTCGTCCGCCTGAAACTGCTCCAGAAGCTGCCAGCCGTCAGCGCGCGGCAAAAGCACGTCGAGCACGACGATTTCCGGGTGTTGCTTCCGCGCGACGACGCGCCCTTGCTCGGCGCTCCGGACGTGAACGAGACAGTAGGAGGTTCCGGCCAGGTAACGGCGGAACAGGCGGCCAATGTCGGGACTGTCGTCCACCAGGAGAACGGTCCGGGCACGCGTGGCGGCCAACGCGAGCACGACCCGCGGCAGGGACCGGTCGGTCGTCTCGACCCGGACGATCACTCCCTGTCCCCTGGCGAGCCGACGCACCAGCGCGAGCGCACTATCTTCCGTGGTCGCCGGGGCGAAAGTCCCAGGATTCGGCAGTGAACCAACCGGAGCCTCGGTCATTCGTTCGAGAACCAGCTCGACCATTCCCTGCTCGATCGCCGCTCGCGCGAGAAGCTGGCCGGGCCCGGCTGCCTCGATGAGGTAATCCAGCACGTTGAGCAGGAGGTGACGGAGCGCCACCCGATTGGCCAGCACCGGGGGGAGGGATGGCGGCAGCGCCGCGTGACAGGACACACCCCGGGCCAGCGCCGCCCGGGCGATCGTGGCCAATGCTCCGCTCAGCACCTCTTCGAGGTTTGTCGGCGCGCGCTCCTCTCCCAGGGTCAGCCGACCGAGCTCGGCCTCCAGGGCGGATTCGGTCGGAACTCCTGGCGGCAAAGTGTCGGCTTCTCGGCTCCCTGGCCCACCGGGCCGCGCCCGTGGCTGAGCCGAAACGTACCGGTTCCAGAGTAATCCAGCAAGAGCGTCAAGCCCGGCCTCGTGCTCCCGGGATGCCTGGCGAATGCTGAGCAATAAATCCGTGGCGACCTGATTGTGTCCAGATCCCTGAATATAGCGAAGGTGTAGATAGCGGTATTGACGCCAGCCGGGAGAGCTATGCGGCGCAGTCTCAGGGGGGCGGATCTGCTCCACGGCATCAGCCAGAAAACGCGCCAACTGGTCTGGCCCTTGAATCAGGCCAGCCTCGACGAGCAACGCACTCAACGAGTGGCCGAGCAGGTAAGCCGGCTCGTACAGGTGAGCGAGCGCTTCGCGGACGAAACGGCGAAAAAGCACCCGATCGACCATATCCACCCCCTCGCGACGGTCGATTCTAGCACGGCCCCTCCCGGTCGGCAAGAAACGGCGGGTGAGCCGCGAGCGGCACGGGCAGGCAGGGTCCGGCGGGTCGCCTCGAGACTCAGCCTCGCCAAGCCCGCGCCAATGCGTTATCATGGTTTATTAAGGTCCGGACGCGAACCGTTCAAGGAGTATTCGGGAGGCGCCATGTACCATCCGACAAGGCTGTCTGTTCAGAAGACCTTTACGAGGTCGTGGCGTCGTCGCGGGGTGAGAACCACGACGACCTGAAATTGCTGAGGACCGGGTGGGGAGGCTGGCTTCGATGAGTGGACAACCGGTATCGGTGGAAACCGATGATCTGCGGCGCGAGATCGCGACCCGGGTCGAGACCCTGATCCGCGGGGCCGGCCGTACTCTGGAGAACGTCGCCCGCGCGGCCCTCGGACAGGAGGGCGGGATCCTGAGCGCTCGACCGACGGCGATCTGGTCCGACCTGCTCACCCGTGCTTGCGTAGCCGCTGGAGGCCGTCCGACCGACGCGCGCTGGGCGGCGACCGGGGTCGAAATCACAATGGCCGCCGCCGACATCTTCGACGACGTCGCCGACGGCGAGCCGTCCGAGGCGTTGCGACGCTACGGGCCCGGTGCGCTTCTGACAACCGCGGCCGGGCTACTCTCGCTGGGCACCGAGGCGATGCTGCGAAGCGTCGAGGACGGGGTGTCGGAACACTGCGCAAACCTCCTCGCCCGGGTCCTCGCGCGCGGGTTTGCCGCGGCGACGGACGGGCAGACGGCAAGTCTGCTGGCGACCGGCCAGGTGCGCGACGTCGGCGAGGCATACCGCCTTGCCGCGGGGAAGTCGGGGCCGCTGG
>DATLRG010000714.1:0-4981 GCA_035534795.1 Chloroflexota bacterium | reverse complement strand
TTCGGAGGCGGTCCCGATCAATGTTCGATCGCATACGCCTGGCACACCGTCGCCGCATGATCATCGCGCTGATGGCCGTCGCCGTCGTCATCGTCGCTGTCGTCGTCTTGAGTTCGTGGCTGGGCGGCAACCAGAGTGGGGGCGGCGTTCTCAGCACGTCGAGCACGAAGTGTCGACTGGACCCGGCCCAGGTCCCACCACCGCCAGCAGGCGCCGCGAACTATCTGCACACCTGCGGCAGTCAGATCTACGACGCGCAGGGCCGGCCCATCCGGATCACCGGCGTGAGCTGGTTCGGATTCGAAACGTCGAACATGGCGCCCGATGGCCTCTGGGCCCGCAACTGGCAGACGGTCCTCGACCAGCTCAAAGTGCTCGGTTTCAACGTGGTCCGTCTGCCCTTCAGCGACGACATCCTTCAGCCCAACGCCCGACCATCCGGGATCGACTACTTGCTCAACCCCGATCTCCAAGGGCTGACCAGCCTGCAGGTCATGGACCGCATCGTCGCCGGAGCACGTCAGCGCGGGCTGCGCGTCCTGCTCGACCGTCACCGCCCATCCAGCGCCGGACAGACCGACCTCTGGTACACCCCGCAGCGCAGCGAAGCCGATTGGATCGCCGAGTGGACCTTCCTCGCCGAGCGCTATCGTGGCGACGACACGGTGATCGGCGCCGACCTGGACAACGAGCCGCGAGGACCGGCAACCTGGGGCACCAACGATCCCAAGACCGACTGGCGACTCGCCGCGGAGCGCGCCGGCAACGCGGTCCTGGCGGTCGACCCGTACTGGCTGATCTTCGTCGAAGGGATCGAACACACCGGCAGCGACTGGTACTGGTGGGGCGGAAACCTGACCGGCGTCGCTCGAGCACCGGTCATCTTGAACGTCCCGAATCGCGTCGTGTACAGTCCCCACGATTACGGTCCAGACGTCTACCCCCAGGGCTGGTTCAAGAGCCCAGCGTTCCCGAACAACCTCTCCGGCGTCTGGGACGCGCACTGGGGCTACATCGCCGAGCAGGGCATCGCGCCAGTCGTGCTGGGGGAGTTCGGCGGCCGCTCGGTTGGCTCCGACGCCGAAGGGCAATGGCACCGGGCGCTGGTGGCCTACCTCGACCAGCACGACCTCGGGTTCATCAGCTGGGCGTTGAACCCGGACTCCGGCGATACCGGCGGCATCCTCGAAGACGACTGGCTCACCGTGGACCCGGGGAAAGAGAAGCTGCTCTCGTCCAGCCTCGCCCCACCGATCGCGCCGTCGAACGCGGGCGCCACCGCGACGCCAGGCTCCGTCCAGGTTACCTATCACGCCGCTAGCAGTCAGCCCGCTACTAACTCCGTCAGCTTCGTCGTGACCCTCTTCAATCACGCGGCGCAGCCGGCGACGTTGTCCGAGACGACGCTGCGCTACTGGCTCGCGGGCGATGCAGCCAACACTGCTGTCACGATCGATTGGTCGGCAAGCGGCGCTGCCGGTGCCACCGCGCGGGTGGTCTCGGCTGGCCAGGCCAACCAGAATGGCTACATCGAGGTCGCCTTCCACGGTGGCACGCTCCCCGCCTACGGGACGACCGGACCGATCCTGGTCCGCTATCACCGCATCGACTGGGCATCCTTCGATCCTTCCCGCGACTACAGTTACGGGCGTTTCGCCGCCGACCAGCCCTGGCAGCGGATCGACCTCTATCAGGGCGGGCGCTTGGTATCCGGGACGCTTCCTTGACTCTGCCAGGTCTCCCTTGTTATGATCGTAAGTGATGATGCAACGACCACACCGCCGTGTTCTTCTGTTAAGCGGACGAACGGTTGGCCCGGTGTACCCGCGCGGATCGCGCGGCCCGGGATGCTTCATCGGATTTTCACCGCGCTTTAGCAGGCTCGACGACGATCAGCAGCATGCTCCGTTTTTTGAGGACGTGCCGCTGACCCGCCGTATCACCCGACCGAAAGGTCGGATGAGGATGGAAACAAGCAAACCACCGAGCCTCTTTTGCTAAGTGCGCGATTTTTTGGACGAAGGAAGAAATGCTCAGCCAAGAAGAGAATTTTGTTGGTTTGTTTATCGATTGGGACAACCTGGCGATCAGCACTGCCGTGGACTTCGCGGGCGCCGTTCCAGACGTCCGCGCCATCGTCAAGGCAGCCCAGCGCTTCGGCACGGTGTTGCTCGCTCGGGCCTATGCCGAATGGAACGTCAGCAGCGAGCGCCTCTCGGTCTACCGCGCCGGCATCGAGCCCGTGTACGCGCCGACTTTTCGGTTCGAGGCGGATAGCGGCGCCAATGGCTCCCGCGGAAAGAGCCTGGCAGACCCCTGCCTCGTGACCGACTGCATCGACACCCTGCACCTGATGCCCGAGATCAACGTCTTCGTGCTCGTGTCGGGCGACAAGGACATGATCCCGATCGTTCGACTCGCTCAACTGCGTGGCAAGCGAGTCGCGGTGATCGGACCCGACTTTTCCGCCGCGATCCTGCGCGACATGGCCGATGAGTACATTCCGTACCGCCAGTTGGCCGAGGCGTCCGATAACCCACCCACCGAGGTGAGCGTTCACGGCGTGCGATCGCACCGGCGGCCCGCGCCGGCGAACCGCCCCGCGCCTGCGTCCGCGCCCGCTCCCGCGCGCCTTCAAGCGCCGACGCGCTCGACACCGCTCGCCACGGCGCCGAGTCCGGCTCCAGCGGAACCGAACGGCGCCGACCACCGTCCCGAGACAGCCGTAGCGGTCGAGGCGGCCGCCGAGCCGCTGTCCGTCGAGGAGCTGCTCGATCCCGCATCGCTGTTCGCGGTGATCAGCAGCATTCTTCGTGAGCGGGAGCAGGCCGGCAAACCGCGCCTTCGCGCGACGAACCTCAAGGATCAGTTGATCGCGCGCATCTCGGAGTTCAACGAACGTAAATACGGTTTCGCGCGGTTCAAAGATCTGCTGACCGCGGCCGAGAAAGCGGGCGTTCTGTCTGTGACCCGTACCGGACCCGTCCAGTGGGTCACTGGCGTCGGGCCGGCAGCCACGCCGACGTCAATCGTCGAAGCGGTGCCCTCGCCCGTCGTCGAGCCCCTGGCGACGCCGCTTGATGACGTCCCCGAAGCGCTGCCGAGCGACCCGAGTTCCGTCGACGCTGGCGTGGTGGAGTTCATTCTCGGCCTCCGCGAGCGAAGCCGCTGGCTCACCTATACCTACGTGCTGACGAACTTGCTCAACCACCTGGGGAATGGCGCCGCCGATGCCGCGTCCGACGCCGAGGCGCGCGTCACCCTGAACCGGCTGGTGCAGGCCGGTGTCCTCGTGGTCGACCGAGAGCCGCGAGAAATCGACGTCAATGGCACCCGCCACCGCGTTCGCCTCTGCCACGTCGTGGACGAGCACCCGCTCGTGCAGCAGGTCCTCGATCAACTGCGGAGCGAGACCGCTGAGACCCCCGCTGATTCGGCGATCGTCACCGCCGCGCTTCCTGCGGCGCCAGAGCCACGCGCCGAGGGTGTGCCCGAGGAGGCGCCACCGACCGTGATCAACGCACCGGGCCACGCGCCGGTACCGCCCCCCGACGCAGCAGCCGTCGACGCCGCGCTAGAGGCGACCATCCCGGGCGCTCCCGTCCTGGACGTCTGGTTGGTCGAAGCTGACACCGCCGCCTCGACGACCGTCTCTCCCGCCGAGCTGCCGCTCGCGTCAGCCTCTGACGCCACCGCCGATGCCCAAGCGGAGGCACCGCCGGAAGGCGACGATCAGCCGCTGGCCACCGCCAGTCACGACTCCAACGCCGAAGACGCGACCGGAGATGGGTCGCCCCCCGTCGCGGCTCTTACCCTGGCGGAGAGCTTCGCCGTTCTCAAGGAAGTCGTAGGCGAAGCGACCGACTCCAACCGCCCCACGACCGGTCCGGCGGCGGTCAAGAACCGGCTCGTGCGGAAACTGGGCAGCTTCGACGAGCACTCGTTCGGCTTCAGCAAGTTCAAAGACTATCTGCTGTCCGCCGAGCGAGCCGGTGCGATTCGCCTTGAGGTGAGCGGCACCACCACCCGCGTCGCCCTGGCTTCCACGGCCGAGCCGATCGTGAAGTAAAGCAAAGCCACGGTGGGAACTCAATGGCTGTGCTGGATGTGCTGCGCACATCCAGCACAGCCATTGAGTTCCCACCGTGGCTTTGCTTTGGGAGAGAGGTTCCCCGGCCGTCCTCTACCCCGCACCACCCGAGACGCTCCAGATCGCCCCGGACGTGTAGGTGTTTTCGTCGGCGCAGAGATACTTGACCACCACCGCGACCTCGTCGGCTGACGAGTAACGCCCGATCGGAACGCCGGGCGGATGTGCCAGAAACTCCTTACTGAACCGTGGGACCACCATGTCCGTCAGCGCACGCCCGGGCTGGACGCAATTCGCGAGCACGCCTCGCCCAGTATAGGCTCGCGCGATCGACGCCATCAGACCGGTCACACCACCCTTGGAAGTCGCGTACTGGGCCAATTGTGGCACCCCGTTCCGCGCCCCCGACGTGATGGTGACGATCCGGCCCCAGCCACGATCCACCATGATCGGCAACACTGCCCGGCAGCACCGCCAGACACCGTGCAGATTGATGTCGATAACCCGGAACCACTCCTCTTCTGACATCTCGAGGAAATCGATCTCCTGCCCGAGCACGCCCGCGCAGTTCACCAGAATATCCAGGCGGCCGAACGCGCGCAGCGCCGCGACCACGCACTCCTCGACCGACGCTCTGCTAGTAACGTCGGTCTTGAGATACAGCGCGCGCCGCCCGAGCGCCTCGATCTCCGGTACCACGGCCGCGCCAAAGTCGCCAAGCTCGGCAATGACCACGTCGCGTCCATCCTGTGCCAGCCGCAGCGCCGACGCCCGCCCGATGCCACGACCTCCTCCCGTTACGATCGCCACGCGCGCTTCACCAGCCGTCTCGCTCACGATCTTCCACCTCGACACTGTCGTTAGCCGGGGTGAGAAGGACAAGAGTTGTGA
>DATLRG010000713.1:0-3345 GCA_035534795.1 Chloroflexota bacterium | reverse complement strand
CTCGGCGGCTTGCCAGATCGCGTGGGCCGATTCGAGCGCCGGAATAATCCCCTCGGTCTCGCAGAGCAGGCGGAAACCGGCCAGGGCCTGTTCATCCGTCACGCCGACGTAGCGCGCCCGGCCCGAGTCCTTCCAGAAGCTGTGCTCCGGCCCGACGCCCGGATAATCCAGGCCCGCGGAGATGCTGTAGGTGTCGCGAATCTGGCCGTTTTCGTCCTGCAGGACGTAGGAGCGCGCGCCGTGAAGAACGCCCACCTCGCCGACGCAGAGCGTCGCCGCGTGATCGCCCGTCTCCAGGCCGCGCCCAGCCGCTTCGGCACCGAGCAACTGGACGGACTCGTCGCCCGCGAACGGGTGGAAGATGCCGACGGCGTTACTCCCGCCGCCGACGCAGGCGACCACGACGTCGGGGAGCCGGCCCTCGGCCGCCAGGATCTGCGCGCGCGACTCCTTCCCGATCACCGACTGGAAGTCGCGGACGATCGTCGGGTACGGGTGCGGGCCAACCGCCGAGCCGATCAGATAGTGGGTATCTCCGACGTTGGTCACCCAGTCGCGGATCGCCTCGTTGATGGCGTCCTTCAAGGTCTTGCTGCCACTCGTCACCGTGCGCACCTCGGCGCCGAGCAGCTTCATCCGAAACACGTTCAGCGACTGCCGGTGGACGTCCTCTTCGCCCATGTAGACGACGGTCTTGAGCTTGAGCATCGCGCCAACCGACGCGGTGGCAACGCCGTGCTGGCCGGCACCGGTCTCCGCGATGATCCGTGGCTTGCCCATCCGTGCGGCCAGCAGCCCCTGGCCGAGCGCGTTGTTGATCTTGTGCGCCCCGGTGTGCGCCAGGTCCTCGCGCTTCAGGTAGATCTTCGCTCCCCCGACGCGTTCGGTCAGCGCCCGCGCGAAATAGAGGGGAGTCGGCCGGCCGACGTAATCCTTCAGATAGGCGTCGAGCAGCGCCGCGAAAGCCCGGTCGCGCCGCGCCGCCTCGTAGGCCAGCTCGAGCTCGGCCAGCGCCGGCATCAGCGTTTCCGGCACGAACTGCCCGCCGTAGATACCAAAGTGCCCCTTGATCAGCGTCGCGAGTCTCACCCCTCACACCAACCTTTCCTAAAGTCACCCGGGGGCCGTGGCCTCACCCCCTCGCCCGCTCTCCATCTCCGATGGAGAGGGGGAGGAGGAAGCGCGCCCGCTCGTCCTGCTCCCCTCTCCATCTCCGATGGAGAGGGGCGGGGGGTGAGGTCACGACCCCTCATGGCACCACACCCCTTACCGCCGCGACGAACTCCACGATCTTCGCCGCGTCCTTCTGACCATCCGTCTCCACCCCGCTGCTCACGTCCACCCCCCAGGGCTGCGCCAGACCGATGGCCGTGCCGACGTTTCCTGGCGTTAGCCCGCCCGCCACCATGACCTGGAATCGCTGGGCGATCGGTCGCGCGACGCCCCAATCGAAGGACGTCCCGCTGCCGCCGTAGCTCCGTGGCTGGAAACCGTCGAGCACGCACCAGGCGACGACCTCCGCGTAGCGTTCGACCTCGTCGATTACCTCAGGCCCGCGCACGCGCAGCGACTTCACCGCCGGCACCCCGAGGGAACGGCAGAACGCGGGCGTCTCGTCGCCGCAGAGCTGAACGTAATCCAATCCGCAGTCCCGGGCAATCGATCGGATCGTCGCCGCGCTCTCGTTCACGAATAAGCCCACCGTCTGGACCGACCCGGGCACCGCGCGCACGATCGCCGCGACCGTCTCCGGCGGCACGTAGCGGCGCGTTGGCGCGAAGACGAAGCCGACGAAGTCGGCGCCGGCCTCGACGGCGGCTCGCGCATTGGCGAGATCGCGCAGGCCGCAGATCTTCACCTTCACCTCAAACACTACCTTCACCTCAAACACTCACTTGCCGTACAACTCGCGCACTTTGAGCCCGGGATCCGGGCTCGCCATGAGCGATTCGCCGATGTGCATCGCCTGGACGCCCGCCCGGCGCAGGCGGGCCACGTCGGCCGCGCGGTGAATCCCGCTCTCGCTGACCACGATGCGGTCGGCGGGAATCAACGGCCGGAGCCGTTCGGTCGTCGCCAGGTCGACGGCGAACGTCTTCAGATCGCGATTGTTGATGCCGACGATCAGCGCCCCCGCGGTCAAGGCACGCTCGACCTCGACCTCGTCGTGGACCTCGACCTGCGGCTCCAGGCCCAGCGACCGCTGCAGCGCGATCAGGTCGGCCAGCGTGGCGTCGTCGACGATCCCGACGATCAGCAGCGCCGAGCTCGCTCCGGCCACGACCGCCTCGTACACCTGGTACGGATCGACGACGAAATCCTTGCGAAGCAGCGGCAGCGTGCTGTACTGCGACACGCGGTAGAGATCGTCCAACGATCCCTGGAAAAACGTGCGATCGGTCAGCACCGAGATCGCGTGCGCACCCGCGGCGACGTAGCACGCCGCGATCGCCAGCGGATCGAAATCTTCCCGCAGGACTCCCTTGCTCGGCGACGCCTTCTTGATTTCGGCGATCAGTCGGATGTCGTCCCCGCGCAGCGCGCCGGCGTAGTCACGCCGCGGCGGCGCTTCGCGCGCGCGCCCCAGCAGCTCGCCCAGCGGCAGGCGTCGTTTGGCTTGGGCGAGCTCCTGGCGCGTGTTGGCAACGATGTCGTCAAGGATCATGCTGCACTCCCCGGGTTGACGGTCGCGCCTTGGCTCGTGTGGCCTCACCTCCTCGCCCCCTCTCCATCTCCGATGGAGAGGGGCAAGGGAGTGAGGCCACTCACGCAAACCGCTGGCTCACCCTGGCCAGTCGCTCCAGTCGTTCCGCGGCTGCCCCCGAATCAATCGCCCTCGCCGCCAGCTTCACGCCGTCTCCCAGGCCATCCGCCAGGTCGCCCGCGACCAGCGCCGCCGCGGCGTTCAGCAAGACGACTTCGCGCGGTGGTCCATCTTGACCGGCGAGGATCGCGCGGGTCATCGCAGCGTTCGCCGCCGCGTCGCCGCCGCGAACGTCGTCGTGCGCGGCTCGCCGGAAGCCGAAGTCCTCCGGTGCGACCGCGTACGAGCGAATCTCGCCGTCGCGGACTTCGCTCACGCGGCTCGCGGCGCAGATGGAGATCTCGTCGACTCCGTCGTCGCCGTGGACGACCAGGGCGTGGTGCGAGCCCAGCAACGCCAGGGCCTCGGCCAGGCGCTGGACCAGCGCGGGCGATGGCACGCCGAGCACCTGCGCGTGCGCGCCGGCCGGGTTGGTCAGCGGCCCGAGGATGTTGAAGATGGTCCGAATGCCGATCTCGCGGCGCGGTCCCGCCGCGAACTTCATCGCCGGGTGGAACAGTTGGGCGAACATGAAGCCAATG
>DATLRG010000712.1:0-3253 GCA_035534795.1 Chloroflexota bacterium | reverse complement strand
CTTCGCGCCCTGTTTCAGAGTGAACGTCCAGGTCAGGCCGTCCTTGGAGACGTCCCACTTCGTGGCGTGGCCCGGATGAATGTTGAAATCGCTGTCGATGCGGGTCAGGGGTAAGGTAAAGAGGTCAGCCTCGGGGGCGCGCGCGTACACCGCTTCGTAGAAGTCCATCGCCTTGTAGTTCGCGCCCTGGGAGTTGTTAAACGCAATGGAGACCTGCTTCGCGAGCGGCGCGGCGTCGGCGGGCAGTTGCTTGCCCCAGGCATTTGTGATTGCACCGGTGCTCGCCGCGGCGGCCGGCGTCGCCGTGGCCGGGAGCGCCGTGCTGACCACGACCGGCTTGACGGTTGGCGCCGGGGTCGCGGACGCCGCTGGCGCGGTCGGAGCGGTCGTGGCCGCCGAGGCGGCCGGCGCCGTCGTCGGCGCCGCGGTTGGCGTGGCCGACTGGCCGGCGCACGCGGCGACGAGCGCCGCCGCGCCGACACCACTAACGGCCAGGAGCCCCCGGCGGCTCATCCTCCGGGTGACCACATTCAAGGAATCCCACCTGGTTTGATTCATCAGAGTGTCTCTCCCATCAATTTGCTTCGTCACGCGATGTCGCCTTTTCTCGCGTCTCGCGTGGCAACCCTTGACAACTTCGTGGTGCCCTCCGGTCGTGACGTTTGCCGCCCGAGTACCACCCCTTTCTGCTCCACTTCTGGGCGAGGTCCCCAGCCCCGGCTACTGAGAAGCTCGCCAATCATTCCCGAGATTTCTCGATTCCCGAATTCACTCCCGGGCATTGGGATCGAGCGCATCGCGCAGACCGTCACCGACGAAATTGAAGCCGAGCGTCGTTAGGGCAAGACAGACCATCGGCAGCAGACTGAAAAGCGGATCGGTCTGGATATACTGTCCCCCCTCGGTGATCATCTTCCCCCAGCTCGGAATCGGATCCTGCACGCCCAGACCCAGAAAGCTGTAGCTGGCCTCGGTCGACACCGCGGCCGGAATCGAAAGGACGAAAAGCAGGATGATCGGTCCCGCGGCGTTCGGCAGGATGTGCCGGACCATGATCCGCCAGGGCGGCGTGCCGATGGCGCGCGCCGCGGTAACGAACTCCCGATCGCGCAGGGCAATGAACTGGGCGCGGCTCAGCCGAGCGAACGGCACCCAGCTCACGATGCCGAGGAACAACGTGACGTGGAACAGCCCGCTGCCGTAGATGGCGATCAGCAGGAGACCCACCAGAATCGGGGGGACTGCCGTCGACGCCTCGATCAGCCGCAATGCGATGAAATCAGTCTTCGAGCCGAACCAGCCGGCCGCGGCGCCGATTGGCATTCCAATCAGCAGCCCGACCAGTGGAACCAGGAATCCGACCGTCATCGACGTCCGCGCGCCGTAGATCAAACGGCTCAGGACGTCACGCCCGATCTCATCGGTGCCGAGCAGATGCTGAGCGCTCGGTCCCTGGAGCGTTGCGGCCAGGTCCGAAAAGCTAAAACTGTAGGGTGCAATGAGCGGGGCGAAGGTCGCCAGGAATAAGATGAATCCAGCGATGAACGCACTGACCAGCGCCATTCGATTGCGGCGGTAACGCCGCCAGGCATCGCCCCAGGGCGAAGAGCGTATGCGACGGCGCCGGACGACATCGCCGCGCGCGGTGATTGCGCTCATCGAGACAGTCCTTCCAGTCGCACCCGCGGATCGACGATGGTGTAAGCCAGGTCACTCAGGAGGTAGAGCGTCCCCCAGAGAAAGCTCACCATGAGAACTAGCGCCATGATCATGGGATAGTCGCGGGTTTCGCTAGCCGTCGTGAAGTAGCTGCCCAGACCGGGAATCGCGAAGGTGGCCTCGATAAAGATCGAGCCGGTGAGGACGTTGGGGATGTCTGGTCCGAGAATCGTGATCAGCGGAATCAACGCCGTACGCAAGACGTAGCGACGCAGAACCCGCCACTCCGGCAGCCCCCGGGCGCGTGCCATCGTGACGTATTCCGAGCGGATCACTTCGAGCATGCTCGTCCGGGTATAGCGCGCGACACCAGCCATTGGCCCGAGCATATAGGCGAACACCGGCATCACATACTGTTTGGGCTCGCAGCAGCCACCGGTCGGGAACCAGTGAAGCCCCACCGAGAACACGTCGATCAGCACGAACCCGATGACGAAGCTCGGGAGGACGATTCCGCAGGTCGCGAGAAAGGTCGTGGCGCCGTCGATCCAGGTGTTTTGCTTGAACGCGGCCACGATACCCAGCGTCAAGCCGAGCACGTAGGCGACCACCAGCGTGATCAGTCCGATGCGGATGGTGATCGGCCAGGCCCGAGCGATCAAGCCGATGACCGTTTCCGTCGGGCTCTCAAAAGGGATGCCGAAATCGCCGTGCAGCACGGCCCACAACCAGAGCAGGTACTGCTGCCAGACCGGCTTATCCAAGCCGTACTTGCGCAGGATGTTTTCGTAGGCAAAGGGCGGCAACGGCTGCTGGCTGTTGACGTAAGAGAAGGGACCGCCGGGAACCGAGTGCATCAAGGCGAAGATCACGATCGTGACGACGAACATCGTCAGCAGGAGACTGGCGAACCGGCGCGCGATATAGGCAGCCATTCAGACGACCTCCCCGTCCCCACTCGCGATGCCCAGATGGACAGCCACGATCTTCGAAATTTCGTCGCGGTTACGGTGGCGCAGCAGCTCGACGAGTGGGAAATGGCTATGTCGCAACCCGTGCTCGGGAACGCGGTGCACGTGCGGACTGGTATAGCCAACCGACCAGAAGAAGCGATAGAGGATCGTCCCCAGCGTCATCAGGAAGCGATTGCCGGTCGCGGCCAGAAGCGCCTGGTGGAATTCATCGTGGAGGCGATTGACGTCCTCGGTGGTCGTGGCATCGCGGATTGCCACCGCCAGCGATTCCAAATGGTCCAGATCGGCGTCGCTGGCACGCTCGATCACCATTTCGAAGATGCCGCGCTCGAAGATCGAACGGACCCGCACGAACTCGCCGTTGTCGAGCTCGCTCGTATCGATCCAGCTCGCGAGCTGCCGGAAAACGTCGGTATCGGCGACGTCGGCAACGTAGATACCGCGGCCGTGGGCAACCCGGACAATTCCCAACGTCTCGAGCGACGACACCGCTTGACGCACCACGTTGCGACTGACGCCGAGCGAGCGCGCCAGCTCGGACTCGGACGGCAGCTTATCCCCACCGGAGAGACGGTTGGCCAGGATGTGATCCTTGATCGCGACCGTCGCCCGATCGATCA
>DATLRG010000711.1:0-5533 GCA_035534795.1 Chloroflexota bacterium | reverse complement strand
CGTTAGCCCGAATCGACTTGGCCTGGCGGTTCAAGACGCGCATCAACTGGTGGCCGGATTGAAGGCCGAGGACCAGGCGACGCTGATCGCGATCGCGCCGAGTCCTCAGATCCTGGCAGCCGGCAATGGGCCGCACGCGCTCGACCAGGCGCTCAGCTTGTTGAAGGCTGCACCCGAGCGTGGTGACGTCCAGAGCGCGCTGGCTCTCGCGGCCCAGACGGCCGACCTGTCCCCTGATACGCACAACCGCATCGTGATCCTCTCGGATGGCACCTTCGACCAGCCGTCTCTCAAGGATATTGGACCGATCCCGGCCGACGTGTCCTTCGAGCAAGTGGGCGGAAGCGACGACAACCAGGGCATTACCGCGCTGGACGTGCGTCCGATGATTGGCTCGATCAACCGGTATCTGGGCTTTGTCCAGGTTGCGAACTTCTCCCATCGCGACGTTCAGGTCGGAGTGCGGGCAACGGCAGACGGCCTACCGATCTATAACCAGAAGCTGACAATTCCTGCTCGGCAGCCGGTGGAGATTTCTCTGTCCCTCCCCCAGGGCACGCAGGTGTTCGCGGCCTCCCTCGACGTCGCGGACAAGTACGCCGCGGACAATCACGCCGAAGCGCTGGTCCCACCGCCCGAGGACCTGCCGGTGACGCTGGTCGCGGCGGACTCAACCTTGTGGCAGCGTGCCCTGAAGACGTTGCCCACGGTCAAGCTGAAGGTGGTCAGCCCTCCCAGCTACCAGCCGGATAGCGCCGCGGTGACGATCTTCGACGGCTTCGTGCCCGCGACGCTGCCAAACGGCAACATTCTAATGGTGGCACCGCCGCCGGGGAACTCGCTGATTCCGGTCGCCGGCAATCTCCCCGCGACCACGCTCGTACAAACGGACGATACCAGCCCGCTGTTCGACTCGGTCGATCTCACCGGCCTGTTCGTACAGCAGGGGGAGCGCTTCAACGCGCTGACCTGGGCGCGCCCGATCGCCCAAACCTCCGACGGGCCGATCATGTTCGATGGCGAGCTGCAGGGACACCGAGTGGTGGTCATCGGCTTCGATCCATCGTCGACCGATTGGCCGCAGCGGATCGCCTTTCCTGTGTTCGTGGCCAACGCGGTCCAATCGCTGGCGCCGACGTCGCTGCCGACGCGCATCGATCCCGGCACCGCGCTGGACCTGCCCGCGGTGCCGCACAGCAGCTCGGTCCTGGTGCGCCGGCCAGACGGCAACGTTGACGTATTCGCCGGCGCAGGGCGTCCGGTCCGCTTCACCGATACGAGTGAGCTGGGCACCTACGTCGTGACGGACACCAACGGCTCGACGCTAGTCGCGCAGCACGAGTTCGTGGCGAACAGCCTCGGAGTCGCCCAGAGTGACATCGCCCCGCGGGTGGACCCACAGGTGCTCGCGCAGAACGGAAGTCCACCCGGGAAGCAAACACAGCACGAAGTCTGGCCGTGGGTGGCCGGAGGAGTCCTGGCGCTGCTCTCCGCCGAGTGGCTCCTCTACTTCCGCCGGCTGGTGGTGTGAGAGGGCCGATGAGCCTGACTTTCGACAATCCGAGCGCGCTCTGGCTCCTCCTCCTGCTGCCGGCGTTCTATCTGGTGGCGCGGCTCGGCATGACCTACCTGCCGCGGCGGGTGCGGAGCGCGGCAACGGTGGTCCGGCTGGCGCTGGTCGCAGCGATGGCCCTGGCGATCGCCCAGCCGATCTTGCACCGTTCGAGCGATCAACTGTCGGTCGTGTTCGTCGTCGACCGGTCGGCGAGCGTCTCGGTAAACGGCCACAGCGCGGCCGACTCCTGGCTGGCGGACGCGCTCAAGGGCGCGGGGCCCGACGACCACACCGGTGTGGTCGAGTTCGGGACTAACGCGGTGGTCCGCCGCCCGCTCGGCGTGAGCCAGGCGAACGCGTCCGTGCCGGCGCCGGGCGCGAGCGCGACGGATCTCGCCAGCGCGCTCCACCTCGCGACCGCCCTTTTCCCGCCGACCGGCGCTCGCCGCATCGTCGTGTTGTCCGATGGCCAGGCAAACGCCGGGGACGCGGTTGCCGAGGCGCGCCAGGATTCGGTCAGTCGAGTCCACGTCGACGTTGCTCCGATTGGACCGCCACCGGGGCTGAAGGAAGTGCTGGCCAATTCACTGACCGTCCCGCCGTACCTCCGGGTCGGCCAGCAGTTCGACGTCAGCGCCGTGATCGACAGCACCGTCAAGACGAACGCGCTCCTGCGCTTCTTCATGGACAACACCGAGATCACCGAGGGCACCAAGCAGCTCCAGCCCGGCGACAATCACTTTTCGGTGACGCTCCAGGCGAAGACCCAGGGATTTCACACGTTCCGGGTCACCGTGGAGAGTCCGACGGACACGTACGCCGTGAACAACGAGGCCGATGCGTTCAGCGTCGTCAAGCCGCCGGGCAAGGTGGCCGTCGTCGCGGCAGACCCAACCCAGGCGAGCCCGATCGTGACCGCGCTGCGGAACGCGGGCACCACGGTGGACCTGATCGCCCCGTCGGCGATTCCTCCGACGCTCCCGCCCATGGAGACGTACGATGGGATGGTCGTGGTGAACACGCCGTCAACCGCCTTCACGCTCGATCAGATGAACACCATCGCCGGTTTTGCTCACGACCTGGGGCGCGGGTTGGTGGTCATCGGCGGCGACAAGAGCTACGGCCTGGGCAAGTACGAAGGGACACCGCTCGGCGACGCGCTGCCGGTCCAGTCCGACGTTCCGGGCAACCTCCAGAACGGCGACGTGGCGCTGGTGCTCGTGATCGATAAGTCGGGGAGCATGGACGAGGCCGAGGGCGGAGTACGGAAGATGGCGATGGCGGACAAGGCCGCTCAGCTCGCGATCGGGCTGCTGGCCCCGGGCGACGAGATTGCCGTGCTTCCGTTCGATACCGACGTCACCGAGGCGGTGAAGCTGCAACGAGTGGGCAACGCCGCAAACCGCCAGCAACTCGAGAACACCGTCGGCCAGATCAGCGCGTCGGGTGGAACGGACATTTTCAAGGCACTCCAGGCAGGCTACGACGAGATCCACCAGAGCACGGCGCGCTACAAGCACATCATCCTGATGAGCGACGGCAACTCGCTCGTCGACGCCGACTACAACCCGTTGCTGGACAAGATCGAGAAGGAGCGCATCACGCTGTCGACCATCGCTATCGGCAGCGACGCGGACCTCAAGCTGATGCAGATGCTGGCCCAACGGGGCAACGGCAAGTACTACTACACCGATCAAGCCGCGAAGATTCCAGAGATCACCACGCGCGAGACGCGGATCGTCAGCGGCTCGTCGACGGTCGACAGCGTGTTCCAGCCGCAGGTCGCGTCGTCCAGCCCACTGCTGGAGTCGGTGGTCGCGAGCGACCTGCCGTCGCTCGGCGGGTACGTCGTGACGACGCCACGCAACAATGCCCAGGTCGCGCTGCAATCGGATCGGCGCGACCCGATCCTGGTGCATTGGAATTACGGCCTGGGGCGCGTGGTGGCCTGGACGTCAGACCTGACCAGCCATTGGGCCGCCGATTGGCTGTCGTGGCCGCAGTTCAGCCAGTTCTGGTCGCAGGCCGTCGACTGGAGCCTGCGGTCGCCGAACGATCCTAATCTGCAGACCTCTTACTCTGTCCAGGGCAACGTCGTCGACTTCAAGGTCGACGTGGTCAACGATCTTGGCGTCTTCCAGGACGGGCTCGATCTGCGCGCACAGATTCCCGCGGCTGGCGGTAAGACCACCGAAGTCCGCCTGACGCAGACGCGTCCGGGCCGATACGAGACTCAGTTCAGCATCCAGCAGCCGGGGGCCTATCCGGTCGACGTCGTGCAGTACGCTGGAAATAGGGTGGTACGGAGCGAATCGACCGGCGTCGTGGTCTCCTATCCATCGGAGTACCGTGATTTCGGAGTCAATGGCGCGAACCTGGCAGCGATTGCCGCTGAGACGGGCGGTCGAATCCTGCACTCGCCCGCCGAAACCTACGATCGGACCGGCCTGGACTTTGCTGGCCAGGACGCCGTTCCGCTCTGGCCGTGGCTGCTCGTGCTCGCGGCGATGCTGTTCCCGGTGGACGTCGCGATTCGTCGGCTGCGGGTCGATCCCGTCGATCTGGCGGGCCGTGGCTGGACCGGCGGCAGGCGGGGCGCCCGGAGAGCGGTCGCGAGGATCGGGGAACAACGCCGACGATTGGGGCAGCGCGTGCGCGGGGTTCTAGGGTCCGTGCCGTTGCTGAATCGGCCGTAGGCGCTTGCGCCGGGCCGCGGATCCCGGTATAATTTGATGCAGCGCCGAGGTAGCTCAGTCGGTAGAGCACAGCACTGAAAATGCTGGTGTCGCCAGTTCGATTCTGGCCCTCGGCACCAAGAAGGCCGCGTCAGATAAGGCGAAACGCCTACACTAACGCGGCCTCTGGTTTATCCGCCCGCTTGCTCTTGGCCACATTTTGGCCACGCAAACTCCGGACTAGCCACGCGCGGCGCCCAGGACGCGCCCGAGCACGTTCGCCGCGTCGCGTTGCATGGTCGGCGTCACGTGGCTGTAGGTGTCCATCGTGATGCCGATGCCGCTGTGCCCGAGTCGCTCGCTCACAACCTTGGGATTCACGTTCGCCGCGAGTAACAGCGTCGCAGACGTGTGCCGCAGGTCGTGGAAGCGGACCCGGGGCACCCCGGCACGCGCGGTGAGCGTGGCGAAGTCGCGGCGGCACAGGTTGTGGCGACTCACCGGCGCGCCGCCGGCCACGGTGAACACGAGTCCGTAATCGCGATAGGCCGGCCCGCGCAGCAGCCGCTCTTGATTCTGCTCGGCCTTCCAGGCCCGAAGGACGATCACCGCCTCGGCCGGAATCGGCACGGTCCGGCGACTCTTCTTGGTTTTCGGCGTTCCGAACCGTGGCGCGGTCCCGGCCTTCTCCAACGTCTGCTGCACGGTCAGGGTCCCCGCGTCAAGGTCGACGTCCGTCCAGCGCAGGCCGAGCAATTCGCCCTGTCGGAGTCCGCTGTAGATCGCCGTCGCGAACAGCGGATGGTACCGATTGTCTTGCGCCGTGGCCAGGAAGCGCAGGCACTCGGCCGGCGTCCAGGTGGCCATCTCGGGGCGGCGCCTCTTCGGCGGTTCCGTCGCGTCGCACACGTTGCGGGCCACCAGGCCGAGCTTCACCGCGTACACGAGCGCCCGGTGGAGCACCCGGTGAACGTCGTTCACGGTCGTACTCGACAGGCCCGATTCCAGCTTCACCCGGTAAAGTTCCTGGATCTTGCCCGGCGTGAGCTTCGTGAGCGGCAGCGCCCCCAGGGTCGGAATGACGTGCTTCCTCACCCGGGCCGTGTAGGATGCGCGCGTTGACAGCTTGGGAATGCGCGTTGCGACATAATCGCGGAGCCAGCGCTCGAGAAACTCCCGCACGGTGAGCTTGTTCGGCTCGACGTAGGTTCCGGTATCCTTCGCCCGCATCACCTCGGTGAGCTTCTTCTCGGCGTCGGTCTTCTTCCCGGCGAAGGTCAGCGAGCGCCACACCCGCTTGCCC
>DATLRG010000710.1:0-11407 GCA_035534795.1 Chloroflexota bacterium | reverse complement strand
TCCTCACCGTGGCCTTGCCTCATCACTTTGTGGTGCAGCCGCTGTACCGCGCCATGACCTCGGCTTCCCAGATGACCCCACGGTCGGATCGGAAGTAGATGCGCACCCGGTAAGGCATGCCCCGGCCCCTGGCCGCTGCCTCCCAGCGGCTGAAGGGTATGTAGCGATCGTCCAGCGCACCGTAGCGGACGGGGCCGCCGGCTGTCGAGGCTGCCTGGAGGCCACACGGATGGGTGCCCGCGGCCGTCAGGGGAAACGTGTCCAACGCCTGGCCAGACACCGGGTCCAAGACCGTCATGGCGACGGGCTGATTGTTGAGGCTATCGGACACCGCGGCAACGTAGACCAGCGGCCGTGCCCCGGCTCCCGCCGGCGCGACGTAGCTGTAGAGCACCTCTGGACCGGCAGTGGTCGCGCCACAACCAGCCGAAAGCAAAGCGATCCCAACCACAAGCGATCGGAACAACGTAGTGTCGGTGAGGAACCGGCGCGTGCGGCGTACCGAGCAAAGCACAAATCGCAATGCGCATACGACGGTCATCGTGGCGCACCGGTCTTGCGTTTTACGTTTTGCGCCTTTCGTATCCACGTGGCGGTCAGCAGGATCACCTTCTCATCTTGTCTGTAGTTTCTACGTCGGATGACCCGGTGTCAAATTGAGACCGCCAAAGCCGCGTAGACCCACGACTTTGTATTGACGCGCCACGGCGGGCAGCGTCATCGCGACGCTGGCGATCATCGCCGTCTTTTTCGCCGCGCAGCGCTACTTCATGCAGAGCATCGTCACGAGCGGCTTGAAGGGATGACGGTGTATAATCAAGCGCGACCGACGCTTGCGCGAGGGAATGCGGTTGCTGAATTACGTCGTGCGAGACCTGGAGAAGTTGGCCGTTGAGCTGGGGATCCCCACGGAGTCGCGCCGCCTTTCCGGGGCGTGAGCCTTTCTGGCGCGACCGGCAGCAGTTCCTACGCGAGCTTCCCGATGGCGTTCGTGGCCTGCTGCCAGCCGAGCTGCGTGACTTCACCACGCGCGCCCGCGGTGGACTGACGCAGCTTTACTATCAGGACCCGAGCGTTCACTTCGAAGCGTGGTTCCACTGGAAGACCAACCGCCTGGAGCTCGGCCTGCACTTCGAGAAGAGCGCGCGCGACAACGAGCGCCTCTTCGACGCGTTCGACCGCCGCATCGTCGAGATCAAGTGCGAGCTCGGCGAATCGATCGACCTCGAGCGCTGGGAGAAGGGCTGGGTGCGCCTCTATGAAACCTGGCCCTGCGAGAAGGTCGATCGTTCCTTTCAGGACCAGCTGACCGAGCGCCTGGCCAGGATCATCGCGGTCCTGCAACCGATGCTCGACGAGTTCGAATAGCACGACTGCGGGGCACGACTCAAGTCGACGCCATAGACCACGTCTTCGTCTTCCGCCTCGGGTGTCGCCGCCTGCTCCACCAGTATCAGCCGAAAGTTCCCGAGGCCGCCCGGCGCGAAATCCGCGCCAGCGCTACAATTAACTCGGACGCTCTGAGATTAGAGGATTGAGCCATGCTCGAAGACAGCTTGATCGGCCGCTACGTCGAACTGGACCCGCGTCGCCCCTGGTCCGGAGAAGCACGGTTGCGTGACTCCGGTGTCCCGGTTTGGGCGCTCGTGGGCCACTGGCTGAACGCCACCAAGGGCGACGCCGAGGCCGTGGCGCACGATTACGACCTGCCCCTGGACGCCGTGATCGCGGCGCTCGCGTTTTACCGACGCCACAAGCCGCTCATCGACGCTCGCCTGGCAGAGAATTCCGCGACATCTGTCGCGTGATCTCTGCGGCATCGCTGTCTATTGATCACGATGTCGCCCACGAAGTGGCTTCACTCCTCGCCGCCGATGGATACGACGTAGTTACGGTACGTGGTCTCCGCAATACGCGAGCAGGCGACGCGGAGCATTTGCTCAGAGCAGCCGAATCGGGTCGGGTGCTCGTGAGTCACAATCGAAAGGATTAGTTCCTCCTCCACGATGCGTGGCAGCGGTGGTCAAGCGCTTGGACGGTCAGTCACGCCCACGCGGGTATTCTGATTGTGCCGCACGTGAAGCCACGCGAAGAATTCGGACTTCTAGCCAGCTTCATTCGGTCAGGGCAACAGCTCCGTAACACCGCGTACGCGTGGCAACGAGGGAGCGGCTGGGTACGTCCGTCTGCGCCCGGGGAAGTGATCGACGCCGACAGTTGAGCGCGCGAGCCGCCAGCAGAAAAACGCTACACAACAACCCCCCACATACCGCTCTGCGGATCCTACTTCGGAGACCGGCTCAAAATCTCCACCGTCGCGATCGGGTGCGACTGCGCGCCGATTGCCAGGTGATCGCCGACCTCGGGCTTGCTGTCAGCCCCCACCAGCACGCTCAGCTGCGCCCCGACTGGCACCGCCTCGACCAGGGCGTACGCCAGGCCGATCGGTAGACCATCAAAGAGCGGCCCGCTGGTGACGTAGCCGACGCAGGTACCCGAGGGACCGATCAGCGGATCGCCATCACGCGGCAGGGCGACGACCGGCGCCGTCACCTGCAATCGAACGATCTCGCGCTGGACCGGCCACGGCTCGGAAAGCAGCGCCTGGCGGCCGACGAAGAAAGGCTTGTGGACCCGAACCAGCTCGCCGTAGCCGGCCTGCACGGGCGACACGCGCAGCCGGCCAGCCAGCTCGTGCCCATCCCAGGGCAAGCCGGCCGCGATGCCAACCGCGCGATAGGCTTCCCAACCGACCGGCCGCACGCCCTGATCCGCGCCCTTCGCCAGCACGGCATCCCAGAGCGCCTCGGCCTGCCGCGGTTGAACGAAAAGCTCGTACTGATGCGTCTCGCCGGTGTGTCCCGTGCGCGCCACCATCGCCTCGACGCCCGCCAGGTGGACGAAGGCAAGGGTAAACCGCCGCGAACGGCTCAGCAGACTTCGCTCGGCTGGTGTGTCGGCCAGCGCCCGCAGGACCGCGGACGATTTTGGTCCGGCCAGCCCGAGGACGACTCGGGCCGACTCATCTCTCGCGTCCCGTCGATCGCGGATTGTCAGGTTCGCCGGCAGGGTGCGCGTCGGCACGGCGAGATCGACCGGGCAGCGACCGGCGAGGGCCTCTTCGAGCCAGTGCGCGACGCGAGCCGAGCGCGATGGCGCCGTCGTCAGCAGGTAGCTGTTTCGGTCGACGCGATTCAACAACGCATCTCCCAGCAGGTGGCCGTCGGGATCGAGCAAAAACGTGTATTGCGCGGCGTTCTGGGCGAGGAAAGCCACGTCGTTGGTCGTCACGAGGTCCAGGTAACGGCTGGCATCGGGGCCGGCGATTTCCAGGATCCCCAGCGCCGTCTCGTCGATCAGTCCGGCGGCCTCGGTCAGCGCCTGCAGCTCCTCGCCGGCATTGCCGTACGACAGCGGCATCGTCCAACCGTGGGGTGCGGACGCGGCTCCAGCCGGCTGGCGCGATTGGACGGGCGACGACGCGGGCGAGGCACTGGCCGGGAAAACGCAGCGCGGTTTGGCCACGATCGGCGCGGCCCGCGCGACCAGCGCTCGCTGGCCGACGAAGTATGGCTTCTCCAGTCGGAGCGCGCCCGGTCCAGCCGCGAGCGCAGATCTGAGCGCGGTCGCTTCGAGCGGCGACAGCTCGCCGGCGAATGCGGAAACGGCGGCCGGACCATCGACCTTCGCCCGTGGATCGGCGGGATCGAACAGCACCAGTCCGTTCGACAGCGCCTCGAGCCACCAGATCGTCTCCTCGTACCGCCCGGGTTCGATGGCGCAGACGAAGTGGTCCATGGTAAATCGGTCGGTCGGTCGCCTCAGCACACCGATCGTGCCGAGGCCCTGCCCCGAGGCGTCGTAGAGGCTAGCGCTGGCGGCCTGGCCCACCTCGAGCGGCCAGACGTCGCCCGCGGTCGCCTCGCTCAGGAACTGCCGGGCGCGGCGGCCGGCCAGCTCGACCAACCGATGGCCGTCGAACACGGCCGGCGTGGGACGGTATTCACCCGGCCAACCCGCCGGCTCGGTCGGCCCGACCGCCCGGCGCGCGATCAGCTCGGCGACGCCAGTCTGGGCCCGGCGCAGCACGTCGAGACGGATCTTCCCGCGGGCGGGCGCCTCGCCGTGGTCGAAATAGCTGAACGTCTCGATGCCGAACAGGGCGTCGGCAATGATGTTGCCGAGCGTCCGCATGTCGTCCGGCGTCAGGCCGCGCTGACTCAGCCAGGGCGTGCCGAGCCGAATGCCGCTCGGGTGCGTGGCGCTGGTGTCGCCGGCGATCGTGTTCTTGTTGCAGACGATCCCGCACAGGTCGAGAATACGCGCGGCCACGTCGCCGTTCAACGGCACGCGGCTCTGCTCCGGCACGGCGCGCACGTCGACCAGAAGCAGGTGTGTGTTCGTCCCACCGTAGGCGAGCTTCAGTCCGCGCTGCTGCAGCGCGTCGGCGAGCGCCCTGGCGTTGGCGACGATAGTCCGTTGCAACTCGAGGAACGCGGGCTGCTGAGCGATCTTGAAGGCCACGGCCAGCGCGACGATCGTGTTCACGTGCGGGCCGCCCTGGAGTCCCGGAAACACCGCTCGGTCGATGCGGCGGGCAATTGATTCACTCGTCGTCAGAATCACCGCGGCGCGAGGACCGATCATGGTCTTGTGGGTGGTGAATGTCGTCACGTCGGCGACGCCGACCGGATTCGGGAATAGCCCGGCCACCGCGAGACCCGCCGGGTGCGAGATGTCGGCCAGCAGGTATGCCTTGCGCGGCAAGCTGTCGCAGACCTTTCGCAGGCGGACGAAATCGATGTCCCAGGGGTAGGCGGAGGCACCGGAGACGATCATCCGTGGATTGCACTCGTGCGCCAGCCGTTCCACTTCGTCGTAGTCGATCCGGCCGGTCTGCGGGTTCACGCCGTAGGCGACAACCTTGAACAACTTGCCCGACAGGTTGACCGGGCTACCGTGCGAGAGGTGCCCTCCGTGGGCGAGGTTCATCCCCATGATCGTGTCGCCGGGCTGAAGCAGCGCGATGTACACGGCGCTGTTGGCATTCGCACCCGACCACGGCTGAACGTTCGCCTGGATCTGATCCGGCCCGATCTGTACCGGGTTGTGCGGAAAGCGGTTCGGCGCAAAGAGGTGGCGAATGCGGTCCTGGGCGAGGGCTTCTACCAGGTCGGCAAACTCGGTCCCCTTGTAGTAGCGGCGGTCGCCGTAGCGCTGGTAGTAGGCAAGCTGGTAGGGGATATCTTCGATCAGGTCCTCCGGCTCGCGGACGGTGTGGGCCGGCGGGTACCCCTCGGCATAGAGGTCGGTGAAAACGCTGCCGAGCGCCCGCCGCACGGCGGGCGGCGCCACGCTCTCAGACGCGATCATGATCAGCTTATTGACCTGGCGCGCCTCCTCGAACGCGGTGATCCGCGCCGTCTCGGGATCGACGTCGTCCCACGCCTCCTCGAAAAGAAAGCCAGTGCGCTCGGTAACCTGTTCCTGCATTGGTTCTCCCCACGGAGCGAGATAGCGTGCCGGCCCGCCATCGGCCGTGCTGCCAGCTACTATGCAGACAGTGTAGCACCTCCGCCATGCGCGGTAAACCGGCGGCGTTCTGCCGAAGTAGGGAAGGTTTGGAAGGTAGCAAGAGATGCACTGCGCGCATCGCTTGCTACCTTCCGTCCCCCCTACTTCAGCAGAACGCCGCCGATGGAGACGAGCGAGCCCCCTTCGGGATCGGCCGGGCACT
The DNA here is from genome assembly GCA_035534795.1 of Chloroflexota bacterium. Classification (GTDB taxonomy): domain Bacteria; phylum Chloroflexota; class UBA6077; order FW602-bin22; family CADDYW01; genus JAJPKB01. The sequence goes on along the minus strand of DATLRG010000710.1, from coordinate 5,670 downwards.
GATCGTAGCCGACCACCTCGCCGTGGCAGGTACCGAGGAAGCGAAGCGTCAGGTAGATCGGCGGCAGGCCGCAGACGCGTCGCGAATCGCGCTCGGCCCGGAGCTGAGCGAAAAAGCCGGGGGCGTCGCCTTCGCAGATTGCCCGGAGGAGCGATTCGTCCTTTTCGGCCAGGCGACGGCGGTCGGCATCCTGATACGGCTCGCTGTCCCCGAAGGCCGGTCCGACGTGGGCCAGGTCCGCGGCGGCGACGACCAGAACCTTACGCCCGTGGGTGGCCGTCTGGAGGGCAGCGATCGTCTTCGCGAAGCGCTCGTCGGTCTGCGGGTCCGCTTGACCCGTGGAGAAGTGGTGGAACGAGCCGCAGAGAATCGGCACGAGCCGCGGCGCATCACCGCGTCGTAGACTGTGCAGCCAGACCGCGGCCAGCTCGACGGAGTGTTCGTTCCGGTGATGTAGCTCCTCCGCAAACGCTTCCTCGGGACCGATCGCCTCGGCAACCGCGTCGACGACGTCCAGCGCGGTGGGCAGAACGCCCAGCGGGGTCGCGTAGCTCTGACGGGTGAGCGTCACCTGCCCGGGGCCGCCGCAGTGGTCGGTGCCAAAGATGATCACCAGGTCGGCCAGCTCGACCGCTTCGCGGGCGAGCTGCCAGGTCGCAGCGTAGATCGGGCCGCCACGCTGGTAGTCGATGTGGGGGCTGACGATGCCGCGAATCTCCGCGTCGTCGCTCTGGGCTTCGGCCCAGCCATCGCCACCGTAGCCTTGTAGTGCTTCCAGCAGCGCGGCGGGCTCGGCCGGATAGACGCGGCCGGCGAGCGCCGCGGGCCGAGAGCTGCCGGCGCGATAGTCGTGGATCAGGCCATCGCGCGCGGTCCGGAAGCGAGGACTGTCGAGAAAGAGCAGCTCGTCGAGTTGCCGAAGAACTTCCTCAACCTGGCCGACACCGATCGATTGGCCGGTCCGCGATTCGAACTCGCCGCGAATACCAGCCGCGTCTCGCTCGCCATCGCAAAACCCCAACAGAATCGCGACGAACGCGGGGACGTAGACCGACCGCGGCGCGACACCCGACGGATCGCGCATGAAGAGGACCTGCTCCGCACCGCGCTGGACCCACTTCAGCTCCAACGGGCGCAGGCGCGGTCGATCCAGATTGAAGCTCTCCACGATCTTCTCCATCCCCGATCGAGGCGTACGATTCCCGGCGATTCTATCGCCCGGGGCGATGAGCGTCAAGGCGCTGCCCGCTTGACCGGAGAGGCTCATGGCTGTAGATTTACCGTGAGGAGTGCTGAATGATTGACGTCAACACCGAGTTTGGAGCCCGGGTCGAACGCCGCTTGCGCCAGGACGTCGTGATCTGGTTGACGACCGTGCAAGCCGACGGTACCCCCCAGCCGACGCCGGTCTGGTTCCTCTGGAACGGCCAATCGTTCGTGATTTACAGCCAGCCGAACCAGGCGAAACTCCGGAACATTGCCCGGGACCCCCGAGTCGCCCTGAATCTGGATGGCAACGGACGCGGCGGCGACATCGTCGTCTTCACCGGCGCCGCCGCGGTCGATCCCAGTATCCCGCCGGCCAACCAGGATCCCGCCTACCTGGACAAATATCGGGTTGAGATCCAGCGCATCAACATGACGCCCGAGACCTTCGCCAGGAGCTATTCTGTGCCGATTCGCGTGACGCCGACGAAGCTTCGAGGACAGTAAAGTAGAGCCACGGGGAGAACTCCCCGTGACGGGACTATAATGTTTCGTCAAGGGGGACCGAGGGATGGTGTGTGAGAAATTGGCCCTCTGGGCCAATTTCTCACACACCATCCCTCGGTCCCCCTTGACAGAGCACCCGAGGAGGCTACACCGTTGCCGATGTCGGTTGCGTCGCCGATGGCGGCTGGTTGCGCACGACCTCGATCGTGCTGTCGGTCAGCAGCGCGGCGAGCGCGCCAAGCGCTGCCAACTGTGGCGCCAGCAATGTGCCGATGACGCCGACCGTCAGAGGGAACTTTACCACGATTCTACCATCGTGCTTGACGGCCACCTCACGCACGTTGCCGGCGGCGATCAGGTCCTTCAGCTTGTCGACGAGTTGAGTGCCTCGAACCTTGAACTCTTCGGTCACCCGTTCGGCGCGTGGATTCTGCTCGCTCATTGTCCTTCTCCTCTCCGCTACCATCGGCCGTGTCCCGACGACGAAAACCGGCGAAGCAGTCCGTTCCGCAGTGTCCGTGCCGTGGCTGAAACCAGGCGCCGCGGCACGAGTGTGGCCGCCGGCGATGCTGCCGCGCGCCTTGATCCAGAAATTCAGATCAGGTATACTAATCATGTCAACTGCGCGGCTGGCCGCCAGTGGCGCGCTGGTCCCTCGTCGCCAGCGCAGAATCGTGGCAGGGTAGCTCAGCGGTAGAGCAGGGGACTCATAAGCCCTTGGTCGTCAGTTCAAATCTGACTCCTGCCACCAGCCCTTGATTTCCAAGGGCTTTTTTGTTGCCTGACGCATTCTCCAAAGCCTTCAGCATCGCGGTCAGGACAACGGACTGGAACTCCATTGGTCCTGGGGGAGTACTCCTCCGCCCGGTCGTACTATGACGAGTGTCTCGCGATTGCCCGTGAGGACGGCTTATCGTTAATTACCGGTGAGGTACTTGGGCGTCTTGGTGACCTGGCGCTGGACCTTGGCGACCTGGACAACGCACCGTCACTCCTGATCCAGGGACTGCGGATTCATCGAGATCTCGGCAATCGGCGCGAGGTGGCTCGCCTGTCAGCGTCACGAATCAATCGAGGAATTCGCGCTCTCAACCGACAGCACGGCGATTGCCGGTGAGGTGCCGGTCTACCTGACTCCTCAGGAGATCCGCCGACTACGGAACCAGGGCTTCCACCCGTGCGACGATGGAGGCGGGAAATGCTTCAAACACGGGGAGCTTCCTTCCAGACCGCCGCACGCCGCACGTTGGCGGTCTTTTTCTGCCCACCTTACCGCCTCGGTCCAGCACCCCCGCGCCCACCCCTCCCACAGAAATTGGTTTCTTCCGCTGTGGCAAACCCACTCCACAGGCAACCGCGGATGTGATATGCTATCGAACGGCGCTGACGTGCTAGTATGCGGCGGGACAAACCGGCGATCCGGAGCGACCTGGCAACGCGACGCGCCGCGAGGGAACTGGAGTCAGTGGCTATGCGAACCATCGATCTGGCAACCGCGATCGGGGGAGCGGCCGGCCAGGGCATCGCGACCCCCGGTAACATCCTGGCGCGCATCCTGGTCCGGCGCGGGCTGCACGTGAACGTGTACGACGCCTACCAGTCGATCATCCGCGGTGGGCACATCTTCCTGACGCTGCGGACCAGCGACCAGCCGGTGCTGAGCCACGGCGACAAGCTGGACGTGCTGATCGCGCTCAATCAGGACACCATGGACCGGCACCTGACGCTCATGGGCGCCGGCTCGGCGGTGCTCTACAACGCCGACCGCATCCGGCCCGGCGAGCCGGCCGCCGGCGTGCAGCTCTGCCCCTTCTCGGTCAGGGGACTGGCGCCGGGCGTCAAGGGCGACCTGGTGCAGAACACGCTCGCGCTCGGGGCCGTCCTCCGGCTGATGGGCGTCGAGTTCAAAGCGCTCGAGGAGATCCTGACCGAGCAGTTCCGGCGGAAGGGCGAGGCGGTCGTCGTCGAGAACGTGTCCGTGGCACGCGCCGGCTACGCTTACGCCGACGAGCACTTCCGGCCCTTCCCGGTGCCGCTGCCCAACACGGGCAAGCCGCTCGCCTTCGTGGACGGCAACACCGCGCTGGCGATGGGCGGCGCGGCGGCGGGGGTGCGCTTCTACTGCGCCTACCCCATGAGCCCGTCCACCGGCGTGCTGCACTGGATGGCTTCCCACGGTCGGCAGCTCGGCATCATGGTCCGCCAGGTCGAGGACGAGCTGGGCGTGATCAACATGGCGATCGGCGCGGCGCACGCCGGCGCGCGGGCGATGTGTGCCACCTCCGGCGGTGGCTTCGCACTCATGACCGAGGCGCTCGGCGCCGCGGCGATGATGGAGGTGCCGGTGGTCTGCATCGACGTGCAGCGCGCCGGTCCGGCTACCGGCGTCCCAACCAAGACCGAGCAGGGCGACCTGTGGCAGGTGCTGGGCGCCGGCCAGGGCGACTACCCGCGCCTCGTCGTGGCGCCGACCTCGATCGAGGAGTGCTTCCAGATCGTGCCCGAGCTCTTCAACCTGGTCGAGCGCTTCCAGTGCCCCGGGATCATCATGTCCGACCTGCTGCTCTCCGAGGGGCGCTTCAGCATCGACCCCGCCGAGCTCGACTTCAACGTGCCGATCAGTCGGGGCGAGATCGTCGGTCTGGAGACGACGGACGGCGTCGGGTCGAACGGCCACGGGACGAATGGCCGCGTGCCGGGCGGCGAGTACCTCCGCTACGAGATCACGCCGAGCGGCATCTCGCCGCGGGCAATCCCTGGGACCGAGGGCTACGTGCATGTGGTCGCGACCGACGAGCACGATCAGAACGGCGTGCTGATCTCCGACGAGTTCACCAACCCGCACAAGCGCCAGGCGATGCACGAGAAGCGCATGCGCAAGATGGAGGGCGTGCTCGAGCACCTCGCGCCGCCCGCCCTATTCGGCCCCGAGGACGCGGAGGTGACGCTGATCGGCTGGGGCTCGACGCGGGGCGTGATCCGCGAGGCGATGGAGCAGCTCGCCGCCGATGGCATCGCCGCCAACAACGTGCAGGTCACCTGGCTGGTGCCGCTGCACGCCGCGGCGATCGCGGCGATCGTCGCCCGGGCGAAGCGGACGATCATCGTCGAGAACAACTACAGCGGGCAGTTCGCACGCTACCTGCGCTCGGAGACGAGCATCGTGGCCGACGGCCACATTCGCAAGTACGACGGCGAGCCGTTCATGCCGCACCACATCGTGGCCGGCGTGAAGGCGGTCCTGGCCGGGGCGGCCAAACCGTACGTGCCCGTCCACGAGGTCATGGTATAGGGAGGGGAGCAGATGAGCATCGTCGTTCCCGGCGCCGAGAGTAGGGGCGCCTCGGAGAAGCTGGCGGCTCGCCCGCTGGTGACCGTCAAGGATCTGAAGGGGAAGGTCGATCCCGACTGGTGCCCGGGCTGCGGCGACTTCGGCGTGCTGAGCGCGCTGAAGCAGGCGATCGCCGAGCTCGGCCTGCGGCCCCACGAGGTCATGACGATCAGCGGCATCGGCTGCTCGTCGAACCTGCCCGGCTACATCAACGCGTATGGTATGCACACCCTGCACGGCCGCGCGCTGGCGGTCGCGACCGGAGCGGCGCTGGCCAACCACGAGCTGAAAGTCGTCGTCACCGGCGGCGACGGCGACGGCTACGGCATCGGGGGCAACCACTTCCTGCACACGATGCGGCGCAACGTCGACCTGACCTACATCGTCATGGACAACCAGATCTACGGCCTGACGACCGGACAGACCTCGCCGACCAGCATCAAGGGCATGAAGACGAAGAGCACGCCTTCGGGCAGCGTGGAGAACCCGATCAACCCGATCCCGCTCGCTATCGCCGCCGGCGCCACCTACGTGGCTCGTGGCTACACCGGGCAGGTCAAGCACCTGGTCGAGCTGATCAAGGGCGGCATCACCCACAAGGGCTTCGCCCTGATCGACGCCTTCAG
>DATLRG010000709.1:0-2373 GCA_035534795.1 Chloroflexota bacterium | reverse complement strand
GCAGGTGACCGGGCGGGGGGCCAAGCTGCTCTACCAGCACACCGCCGACGACCTGTACTACATCGCGCACGCCGGCCTCGGGCTGGACCTGCGCATCCTGGCCCGCACCGCCCGCGCCGTCCTCCGTCGTGACGGCGCCTTTTGAGCCCTACGTGTAAGCGGTCGCGGGCGAGTCCGTAACTCCAGGTTGCGCCACCTCGATGGTGGCGACGAGGAGTCCCAGCACGACCCAGGCAAAGAGGAGCTCCAGTCCTTCGGTCGCGGTGTAGGCAATCGCGAGCGCGATGAGTCCCAATCCCTGAGCGATCAGCGCCGCACGCAGCCACGCGACTGCACAGGCGCGAAGCGCCGCGAGCCAGCGACGTGCCAGCACGACGCCGAACGCCAAGAAGACGACTGTGCCCAGGATACCGGTATCGTGCAGGATCCGAACGGGGAGAATCCCGATCCATGCCGGCTGGTGGGACGTATCAATGTGGCTCTCTCCGTAGCTGCCGGGGCCCAATCCGGTCAGCGGGTGGACCCGCCAATCGCGCACCGCCGAGCGGACGATCTCGAGCCGCTGGGTGACGGTCGCGTCGGCACCGGGTTCGGACAGAGTCGTGGCACGCTGGATGATCGCCGGGGACGCACTCTGGGATCCAACGGTTCCGCCTCGCGCGGCACCCGCGGTAGTCGTATTCCCGACAACGGCAGGTCGATGGAGCGCCTGGACTACCAGCGACCCTGGTGACAACAAGACGATCGCGGAGAGGACAAGGGCGGTAAACGCCGCCAGGCCGAGATCAGCCGCGTGCGGGCTGAGACTGATCATCGAACGCGGGCGGTTGGCTAGCAGAACGATCCCCGCGACCAGTAGCGTGACGGCAATCGCCAACCACGTCCCACGCGCGAGACTCACCTCGACCCCGGCCGTGGTAATCGCGAGGCCGAGGACCGCGAGCCAGCGCCGAGACGTACCGGTTAGCAGCGCCACGAGCCACCAGAACCAGCCGACCATGATCGAGCTGCCGAACAGATTCCCTTCAAACAGGGTGGCGTAGGCGGTGGGCCGGTGCGTGATCGGATCGATCTGGATGCCCAAGTTGGGCCCGAGGGGATACAGGACGTAAGCGACGACGCCAATGGCTGCCACCACTGTCAGCCCACCCAGCATGACGGCGAGCGCGACCCGGAGGTCGACCCCGTTCCGGATCAGCTGTCGAATCGCGAGGGATCCCGCGCAGAGCAGCGCCAGCTGGACCGTGAGCTTGAGGCTCGTTCCGCGGAGCGGCGCATACAACGACCCGAGCCCGTTAGCCACGATCCAGGCGCCAAGCAGCCAGTCGACCAACGTGAGCCTTGGCAGCCTTCGGTGAGCGGCCAGCTCTCCCACGACCACCAGGCCGACCAGCGGCACAGCCACCGTCTCGGGCTTGAGGTGCAGTCCGCCAAGCGTGACGGCGTAGCGGTTGATCAACGACGCCACAACCAGCAGCGCCAGGGCCGATCGAGTAGTGCCCAACGTGAGACTGGTCAGGACGAGGAACGTGATACACAACCCCAGCAATGCGCTCGCGCTGACGAGGCCGGACCTACCGTCGAGAAGCGCCGCCCCCCAAAGCAGGACCAGTCCGGCGGTGGCCGACACGAACCACTGCCGGGTCTCGTCGGCCGGCTTCATGGCGCCGAAGGCGAGTCGACGGGTAGCACTTCTCACAGTCGACTCCAGCCCTGGTCTTCACCCGATCGATCGAGGCGGGGAGTCGCCAAGCGCGACTAGCCCGATAGGGGGTCTCTCCGGATACCCCCAGCAGTGCAAAGCAGACCTGAGGATCGCTGTTGACCCTTCGATGTCGACCACGCTCCGTCGCGGTGACGAGCAGGCGACGGTCTGAGCCGTTACCATGGCGCGTCACCGCCGCTCCGTGCCGGCCACAGCCACCGCGTAGGAGTTCTGCTGACCGTAGTGCTTGCCCAGCAGCAACCTGAGCAATCTGCGCCGGAACAGACCCCGCCGGCTCAGTCCCGCGGACTGGTAGTGCCCCTTCTCAACGACAGTAAGACCGGTGTCCGTCATCATCTCGGTCAGCAGTGGTAGCGGATATGGTCGTACGTGGGTCAGATCAAGCCAGAACACCTCAGAAATCACGGACAGGTCGGTGGGGTTGGGAGTAATCATCACCAGGTGTCCGCCCGGGTTGAGATGCTCGCGACAAAGACGCAAGAGCTCCAGTGCGCCATCGGGCGGGAGGTGTTCGATGAGGTGAGCCGCGAATGCGCCGTCGAAGGATGCACCGGTCTCACGGAGGAAGGTGATCACGTCCTGGCAGACGACGGTGGAGAGCCCCTTCTGATGGCAGCGGTCGACCGCGGCCTGACTCAGATCCACTC
>DATLRG010000708.1:0-6610 GCA_035534795.1 Chloroflexota bacterium | reverse complement strand
CGTGACGACGCAACCACAGAACGTTTTGAGGGGGATCAATCATGCGAACGGTGCACATCGCAACCTACCAGTTGCCGGCGGACGCGGCCGGCCAGACGCCGGCTGAGGTCAAGGCATGCCAGGTCGAACGCGTGCTGGCCGGATTGGCCGAGGCTGGGCGGGCTGGCGCCGATCTCGCGTGTCTTGGAGAAACCTGCACCACCAGTCACATCCAGGCAACGTCCGACGATCGCACCATCTACGAGGACGCGCTCGACGGTCCGACGACCCGACGCGTGCGTGAGGTCGCGGCAACCTATAGGATGAACGTCGCGCTGCCCGTCGCGGCGTACTGGCGCGATGCGCTGCGCAATTTGGTTATTTTCCTCGATCGCGACGGTCAGGTCGCGGGTGTGTACGCGAAGGTGCATCCGACGCGAAGCGAGTGCGACCGAGGCATCGTCGCCGGTGACGACCTGCCCGTATTTCGGTTCGACTTCGGCGTCGTCGGCGCATTCATCTGCCACGACTTGAGTTTCGTCGAAAGCTCCCGTGTCCTCGCTCTGCGGGGCGCCGAGGTGCTGGTCTGGCCGAATTGGTGGAGCGGCTGGGGCGAGGAGTTGTGCGAGGCGGTGATCAAGAGCCGCGCGATCGACAACGGCTGCTGGCTGGTCCGGGTCGGCTACGGCTACCCGCCTTCACGCGCCTGGCGACCGGGCATGCAACTGGGTCGTAGCGGCGTGATCGGTCCCGATGGCTTGGCGTTGTCGAGTTGCGGGCGTGGAGTCGGTCTGAGCATCGCGACGATCGACCTGGATGCCGAGCGTGTTGCCCATAGCTTCACCTGGGGTGATGAGGCCCCGTTCCGACGGGAAATGCTCGCTGACCGCCGACCCGATGCCTACGCCCCGCTGGTTGACCCGTCGCTGGTGCCGCCCGTGCGAGAGCTGGAGGTGACCGACCGCCGCCGCTGAGGGCGGTGACGGCGATCGCATGAACGAGCGAGCGTCCCGCGTCGGCTCCCTCGTCGATAGGCTACGTTCGCGTTTGGAGGATCCGCTCGACCAACTCCATCGACTTCACCGCGTCGGCAAAGTGACTGGACGGCTGACGCCCCTGCTTAATGCAGTCGATGAAATGGCGGCTCTCGTGCCAGAATCCGAGCCAGTGGTACGGTCGCAGCTCCTCTCCCGGTCGCAGGACCGGGCGGCCGAACTCAGCAGAGGTGGTCGTCTCCGGCTCGCCGTTGTCGGCGACCAGAAAACTGTCGCGATCGGCGTCGACGTAGGCCGTGACGTTCTGCCCATGGAACTCCGCGCGGAAGATGCGCCGGCCGGTCACGGTACTGTAGTGCACCGTTCCCACCGCACCAGTCGAGAATGTGACCGCGGCGAAGAACGTGTTCGGGACGGGCCCGGGGATGTAGCGCTGGCGCACGTCGGCGTGGACCTCGACAACGTCGCCGCCACAGAGCCAGCGCAGGTGGTCCACCGCGTGGATGCCGTCGGAGGTCAGCGGGTCGATCGCGCCATCATAAAAGCCAGCGGGCGTCGCAAGGTTTCTCGTCGCCTTCAGGAACGCGACCTCGGCGAAGTGGATCGGGCCGCGCTCTTCGACGCGGCCGCGGAGCGCGCTGACCGCCGGGATGAATCGTCGCTGAAAACCAGCCATCGTCAGGCAGTTGTACTCACCCGCGGTGTAGGCCAGCATCCGCGCCTGGTTCGTCGTCAGCGCAGGGGGCTTCTCGACGAAGACGTGACGCCCCTGCTTCAGCGCGTACATGGCCGGTTCATAGAGGTGCTGGGGCGGCATGAGCACGTAGACGACCTGCGGCTCGACGTCGGCCAGCATCTTTTTAAAGTCGACGTAGACGCGCTCCGTCGGAATCTTGAGGCGTCGCGCTGTCTCCTGTGCTTTGTCCTGGATCAGGTCGCAGATGGCGACCAGCTCGACATCCGGGAAAGATGCCAGGGAGGGGTAGTGGTAGGTGTTCGCCATCGTTCCCGCGCCGATCAGCGCCACCCGAACCCGGGGATCTGCCATGGTCTTTCTCCCGCTCATCACAAAAATCGTAGGCCCTGGAGCGCATCAGATTGGCATGGCGACCGGGCGTCCACCAGCGGTTGCTGACGCCAGCGCCGCCTCCTGAAAGGCAACGACCTCGACCAATTCCTCCGGACCGATCGGTGACGGCGCACCGGACAGAACCGGTACGATCACCGCGACCAGGTCCCGGTACAGGGAGGTCAGGTTGACCGTCGTTTGGCGGATGGCGCGTTCTCCGTAGGCAGTCAAGCCGTAGCCGCGCGTTCCGCGTCGGATGCCTCGCATGACCCCGATCCGTCCGTCATTCCAGCGACCGGTAACAACCTCACCATCCTCATGGAAGGCGCATGACACCTCGCGGCAGCCTCTCCCGAGGAGTGCGTACAGCATCTCGACGCCGTGAACACCGTAGTGGAAAAGGCCGGGGTTGCGTGGGTGGAGGGTGGCCGGAGAAAAAACGTCGGCGCCCACCAGGAAGCCAAGCTCGGCCTCGTCGGATCGCACCTGGCGGACCTCGGGCGTGAAGCGCAGAGAGGACGCCGAGAGCAACGGGACGCCGTGCTTGGCCGCGAGCTCGACCAGCGCCCGGGCGTCGGCGGAGGTCGAAGCCAGGGGCTTATCGATGAAAACCGGCAACCCGGCCTCGATGAACGGTGTGGCCCGCTCGCGGTGCATCGCGCCCTCGTTCGACTCGATGAGCACCGCGTCGACTCGGCCGAGCAGATCCCGTGGCTGTGCGACCAACTCGACCTGCGCCGCGCGCAACGCGGTGAGGTACTCGTCGACTTTGCCGGGCTCGGTGACTCGCGAGGTTCCGGGGTAAGCGGCGACCACCTGCGCCCCGTCGACCCACTGGTCCGGCTCGATGTCGATGTGGTTCAACCGCCGCGAAAACTGATAGACGTGACTCGTGTCACAATCGACGATTCCCAAACGTAACATCTCGTGCCTCAATCCTTTTCCTGGTGCTTGGCCTGCGCACCGCCCGCCGCGCGCCAACCGTTCAGCGCGATTAGCCAGTCGTGATCAGCCTCCGTCTGCATGTCTGGATAGCCACGCGACGTCGGGCCGCACACCGATGCCCGGTCCCGACGGGACCACCAGCGCGCCGTCCTCGATCTGCCAAGACGGCACGCCCGGCGCCGCTTGGAGCATCTGCGGCCCGTTCAAGTCGGCGGGCCCGGCCAGCCGGTACGCGCCGAAGAGCGCTCCGCTCGCCGCCACCGCGAGACCACTCTCGGTGAGGCTGCTACCGAGCACCGGCACTCCGGCTTCCTCGGCCACGTCGAGCAGACGTCGGGCGTGCCAGAGGCCGCCAAGCTTGGAGACCTTCACAACAAGCACGTCGAACGCGTCGAGCCGAAGAAGATGGAGCAGGTTCTGGGTCGAGAAGACACTTTCGTCGGCCGCGATGGGAATGCTCCCATCAGCCCGCAGACGACGGAGGGCATCGATATCGCGCGCGGGCGTCGGCTGCTCGAACACACTGACGCCAAGGCGCGCCAGGACGCGCGCGCGCCGCAATGCTGTCCCGACGTCGTACGCCTGGTTCGCGTCCGCCCAGAGGTAGGCCGCGGGATCGACCGCGCGGACTGCCTCGACGATCTCGACGTCGCGCTCCGGCCGAAGGCCAAGCTTTACCTTGAAGCCGTGGTGGCCCATGGCGGAGCCTTGCCGCGCCTGCTTCTCGGCGTCCGCCGGGTTATCCGCGCTCACCGTCCAGCAGAGCGGGACGCGCTCGACGCGGGCGCGTCCGAAGAGTGCGGGCAGTCCCAGCCCCAGGCGTCGCCCCAGGAGGTCGTGAATGGCCAGGTCGACCGCCGATTTGGCGATTGGCTGGCCGCGGGTCAGGCCCGGAGCGATTTCCCGATCCATTGCCGCGTGCAGTCCGGCCAGGTCACAGGGGTCGCGACCAACGATCACCGGTGTGAAGTACGTGCGGACGGTGGTCACAACGGTTTCTTCGGTCTCGTCGCTCCAGCGGTGACTTGGGCGACATTCGCCCCACCCTTCGACGCCGTCGCCATCGCGCACCCGCACGAAGACGTGTGGAGCGCCGCGCGTGCTGGAGACCGGCCCGCGCGACAAGTGAAGCACCGCGCGGGTCGGGAGGTGGACGGGAAAGACGTCCACCGAGACGATGGGACCGAGCGATGTCAAGAAAGCCTCCTATTGCACCGCGCACCCGGCGGGGGCGAACCCAAGAAACGGGGCGCGACCTACTTCGTTAAGACTATTGACAAACTTTACTCGATCTCCTATAGTGCCGTCAACACAATCGAAACCTGCGTGTGGAGGTCGGCGATGGAATCCCTTTCACGCCGCGGCTTGCTCAAGGCGATGTCTGCTCTCGGTGCGCTTACCCTGCTCTCCGCCTGTTCTCAGTCGGCCGCGACCCCGACGGTGGCGCCGACCGCGGCGGCATCCTCGGCGTCAGCGAAGCCGACCGTGGCGGCCCAGCCCACGGCTGGAGCCGGGTCATCGCCGACGGCAAACGCTCAGTCGGCAGCGGGGGCGACCGCCCCGGCCGCGACGGCTGCACCGGCGGCGACGGCTGCTGCCGCCACCGCCGGGCCGAGTGGCAAGGTGGTCATGTGGGCGTATCCGCTGACCAAGGATGACCCCAAGAACATTTGGAATCCGCTGATCGCCAAGTTCAAGCAGCAATATGCAACCATGGACGTCGAAGTTCAGATGCAAAGCTGGACGGGCAGACGAGAGAAGATGCTTGCCGCCGCCGCGGCCAAGGCGACCCCCGACATGGCTTACTTGAATGACGACATGGTTTTCCCCTTTGCGCAGGCGGGTGCGATCATCCCCATCGACGACTACCTGAGCTCAATTGCTCCGAGCCTAGTCGCCTCCTTTCCCAAGGCGATGATCGACGGGCTGCGTGACCAAGGCAAGCTGATGATGCTCCCGATCCTGTCGGGTGCCGTCTGCGGCCTGTTCAACAAGGATCTGTACCAGGAGATTGGCCTCGATCCAACGAAGAGCCCGCAAACGACCGATGATCTGCTGAACATGTGCGCGAAGGCGAAGGCCAAGGGTCTCTACGGAATGTCCTACACCGTCAATAGCCTCGAAGCCTTCAATGCGTTGCTGTACGGCTTTGGCGGCCACATGATCTCGCCTGACCACCAGAAGTCGCTCCTGGACTCGCCCGAAGGGGTCGAGACGTTTAAGTTCATTGTCAACCTCTTCAAGCAAGGCTACGTCCCAAAGGCGGGAGCGACTGCCTCGTCGAACGCGGCGGCGGCCACCGGCGTTGACTACTTCCCGCAGAAGAAGCAGGTCGGCACGGTGTACACGTCGTCGATGGCACTGATCCAGCAGTACGAGAAGCAGGTGACGGGGATCAAGCTCGGCATTGAAGATGTTCTCAAGGCACCCAACGGCATGCGCATGTCGACCCCGACGCTGGGATGCCTGGGCATCTTCGCCGCGTCTCAAAATCGAAATGGCGCGGCCTACTGGCTCACCTGGCTTCTGCAGCCGGACAACCTCGCCTTCTACAACACCCAGGGGGGCTTCGTTCCGCCAACCCAGGCGGCCCAGGACAAGTGGAACGTCGATCCGGTGACCAAGGAGTGGGGCAGCCAGGTCCAGTACATTGTTGTCGACCAGGACATTCAGTACTATTACAATAACAACATAACCTTCGTCCAGCCGGTGCTTAGCGCCGCGGCGCTTGGTCAGATGACGCCGGAGGACGCCGCGAAACAGGCCGCGGCGAAAATGAACGACTACATCAAGCAGAACCCGATCAAGTAAGGCAGGACCACGGAGCGATGCAGGCCAAGAACGGCGCGGTCGGCGTGCGAGGCGCCACACCGCTGAGGCCCCGACGCTGGAAGCGTTATCTGATCTGGTACGCGCTCATCGCTCCGAACGTCGTGCTCTTCGCGATCTTTGGACTGATCCCGATGCTCGCAACCGTCGTGATCAGTCTGACCCAATGGAACATTCTGGGGGCGCCGCACTGGATCGGCCTCCAGAATTACCAGCGTCTCGTCAAAGATCCCGAGTTTTGGATTTCCCTGCGTGTCACCGTCGAGTATGTGGTGCTGTTCTTGGTACCTACGGCGGCGCTGGCGCTCGGACAGGCAATGCTGCTCAGTCTCGCGCGTCAGTTGCAGGTAGTCTTTCGCACCATCTACTTCGTGCCGGTCGTGACCTCGGTAACCGTCATCGCGATGATTTGGGGCTGGCTCCTGATCCCGGATGAGACCGGCCCTCTGAACTATCTCATGGATCTCGCGGGCATCCCCCCGCAGGGTTGGCTCCAGAGCCCGGTTGAGGCTCTCCCCGGCGTGGCGATCGTGGCCATCTGGACAGCCCTTGGCTATTACATGGTGCTCTGGCTTTCTGGTCTCCAGGGGATTCCTAAGGAGTTGCTCGACGCCGCCGAGGTGGATGGCGCGGACGGCTGGCGCCGTTTCTGGAGTATCACTTTGCCCCTGCTCAAGCCGACAACGACCTTCATCGCGATCATCGGGACGATCGGTGCGTTTCAGGCGTTCGCCCTGTTTTATCTCCTGACCGGGGGCGGCCCGCTCTATGACACGACGACGATCGTCTATTT
>DATLRG010000707.1:0-4969 GCA_035534795.1 Chloroflexota bacterium | reverse complement strand
CCGCACCCGATCTTCCACCACCCGGTACGACAGGAACCTTGACACTGCTAACTCCATTCTCGTATGCTGGAAGTGGTGAAAGCAACCTTTTGCAGGTAACTGGCCGACGACGTCGAGGCTCCAACGTGGATCGACGCTCGTCGTCGCCGACAATCATCAGATTTGATGTCGAATGAAGCGCACGAACCAGCAGAAGCGAGGCCGTGACACAGTGGTCCCCGGCGCGGCGCGGCGTCCGGATCAGGCAGCACGTCCCGGATTCTGGGGCCGCGAGGAGGGCTTTCTTTCGTGGAAGATGTGACTCAAGACAGCCGACGCATTCGCCTTCTTGGGCTGGTGAAAGCGGACGTCCCGGCGCCGCACGCCAACCGCATCGTCGATCCGGTCACGATCTCCACCGGCGACGCGGAGTGGTTTCTCGAAAACATCTCGTGCCAATACGCCTGTCCGGCGATGACCGACGTCGCCCGCTACATCGCGCACATCGCCTCCGAGGATTACGACTCCGCCTACGAGATCAACCTGGAAGACAACGTTTTTCCGGGTCTCCTCGGCCGGGTTTGCGCGCGCCCGTGCGAGCCGGCCTGCCGACGTGGCCGGATAGACAAGCCAATCGCCATCTGCTTCCTGAAGCGCGTGGCGGCCGACTATCGCAAGCAGAAAGGTCCGCCCGCCCGCGTGGCGCTCACCAAGAAGCAGCGGATCGCGGTCGTCGGCGCGGGACCGGCCGGCCTTGCCTGCGCCCGAGATCTCTGCTACCAGGGGTATGAAGTCGTCGTCTACGAGGCGCTGGCGGTGGCCGGCGGGATGTTCACCGCCGGGATTCCGGCCTGGCGTCTGCCGCGCGACATTTGCAAGGCCGAGATCGACGACTACTTCGCAGCGATTGGCGTCGACATCCGGCTGAACCAGCGCATCGGCACCGATCTTCCGCTGAGCAAGCTACTTGACGAGTACCACGCCGTCTATCTCGGCGCGGGCACGCAGAAGTCGCAATCGATGCGCATCCCGAACGAGGAGCTCGACGGGGTGTTTCACGGCCTCGAGTTCATGGAGGCGGTCAACGTCGGCCCGATTCCCCGCGTTGGCCGGCGTGTCGCCGTCATCGGCGGTGGCTTTACCGCGATGGACTGCTCGCGCTCGTCGCTCCGGATGGGCGCGGACAAGGTGTACGTCCTCTACCGCCGCACGAGCAACGAGATGCTGATCGAGCCGAGCGAGGCGCGTGAAGCCGAGCACGAAGGGGTCGAGTTCCAGTTCCTGGTCTCGCCGGTCGAGGTGCTGACGAACGACGGCAAGACCGTCGCCGGCCTGCGCTGCCTCAAGAATCGCCTCGGCGAGCCCGATGCGTCGGGGCGCCGCCGGCCGATCCCGATCGAAGGCTCCGAATTTGACATCGAGCTGGACATGATCCTCGCCGCCACCGGCCAGAATGCCGATGCGTCCTGGATTCCCTCGGAGCTGGGTGTGAAGACGACCCGCGATGGTCGTCCCATCGTCGATGCCGAGACCTGGATGACCGACTGCCCGGGTCTCTTCGCGGGCGGCGACTTCACCGCGGGTGCCCGTAATCTGATCTCGGCCATCGGCGAAGGAAAGAAGGCCGCGGCGTCGATCGATCAGTACCTGCGCGGCGAGCGCGATCAGATTGCGTACAAGGCGGTCTTCGACTTCGTGCCGCACCTCGAGCAGGTCTCCGACTACTGGGATGGCGTCTCCTCGGAGATCCAGAAAGACCAGGACCAGAAGGTCACGATTGTCACCCCGCAAGACGCGACAATCCGCGCCTCGCTCGTGCCCGCTTCGGTCTGGTCGTCCGATGCGATGCGGCGCCGGCTGATGGTCGGCGACGACTACGTCCTGGTCGATCGCCAGGAGATGCCCTCACTCGAGCGAGAGAAGCGCTGGGACCTCAACCACGAGGTCGAGACGGGATTCGAGAAGGACTCGGCATACGAGGAAGCGAAGCGTTGCCTGCAGTGCCAGCTCAACATTTTCCTGGATGGTCCGAACTGCATCCTCTGCAACGGTTGCGTGGACGTCTGCCCGGTCAAGGTCATCTCGATGGTCACGCTGGACAAGCTGGGGTCCATCGATGGCGATGCGAACCACCCGCTGATCGAGCAGACGAAGAAGTGGCGAGCCGGCGCGGCGATGCTGATCGACGAGGACCTCTGCATCCGCTGTGGGCTCTGTATCTACCGCTGCCCAACCAACTGCATCACCATGCAGCACTACGAGCCGGAGTTCACCAAAGTAGGCTCGACGCCGCTCCAGGTGATCCCCCTGATGCAGATCAAGACGCTAGCGCCGGCCGGCAGCAAGGGGTAGCCGAGTGACGAGTGATGAGTGACGAGTGATTAGGAAGGAGGACTAAGTGAAGACGAAACCGTCCGTTACTCAGTCCTCGCCACCCGTCGCTCGTCACCCGAGGAGCCTGCTCAGCGCGAATCCGATCGCCAGGAGCGCTGCCAGACGCAGGTGAAGGCTGGCGGTCCCTTGCATCAGCTTCCGTCCGTGGACCGGCCCCGGTTTTGCGTCGCGGCTGAGCTGCCAGGCCTGGGGCACGGTCAGCAGCGCAAGGGCAGCCAGGGGTGTGACTGTCGCCGCCAGACCGACGATGGCCGCTTCGGCTCCCCACACGAGCACGGCGAACTCATACGGCGCCAACCTTTCCCCGAGAGATACCGCCAGGGTGCGCTTGTCCGCCCGAGTGTCTTCGGCCAGGTCGCGGAGATTGTTTGCGTGCAACAGCGCCGCGACGACCAGGCCGATCGGTATGGCTGCCCAGACTGGCAGCAGGGCAAAGCGATCTGCCGTCACCGCGTACGCACCCAGCGTCGCGCCCGGGCCGAGCAGCACGAAGACGACGACTTCGCCCAGTCCACGGTAGCCAAGCCGGAGCGGCGGCGCGGTGTAGAAGAAGCCGAGCAATGCTGCGCCCAGGCCGAGCAGCAGGATGTCCGGCGGGCTGTGCAGCGCCAGAATCGCGCCAATCAATCCGCCCAGACAGAACGACGCCAGGCTGCCGAGCAGAAACCAGCGCGGTGCGAGCAGTCCAGATTGCAAGGGACGGGTGCCAACGCCGACGGGCGGGTCCGCCCCGCTGCGGAAGTCGAAGTAGTCGTTCCCCAGATTGACGCCGACGAGGAGCAGCGCGACGCCGAGGAGCGCCAGAAGAAAAGCCCAGGGGCGCGCGCCGCCGTCGCGAACGGCGACGCCGCCAGCGACCAGGACCGGCGCCACGGCCGTGCCAAGCGAATGGGGTCGAATTGCCAGCCACCAGCGACGGACGAGCGCGGGCTCGGTAGAGATCAGCGTATGACCTCACATAGGAATTATCTCGAGGCAGGTCAGTGGGCGCCCCAAGGGCACCCACTGACCTGCCTCGAGATAATTCCTTATAGTATAGTCGTGCCAGGGTGAGAACTGCATGGCGGTGCTGCATGTGCTATGCACATCCAGCACCGCCATGCAGTTCTCACCCTGGCTTTACATTCAGTTCCTACGATATATCACGCGCGGCGCTCGCGAGCAACCCGAACGGGGCTGTCGGCTGTCGCCGCGGTCGTCCTTCCCTGGACGCGTTGCCACCCGCGTGATACGATTCCTGTGCCCCGCCAACGGCGAGGTCAAAACGTCACCACGACGAGGCCGGATGTCACGAGACCAATCATCCCAGCGCTCGCGCGCCCAGGATTTGCTCGATCGTTTCCTGCGCTACGTGCGGATCGACACCCAATCCGACGAAAGCTCGACCACGTCCCCGAGCACCGCGAAGCAGCTCGATCTCCTGCGCCTGCTCGACGATGAGCTGCGCGCGCTTGGCTGCCACGAGGTCCACCTGGACCGGTTTGGCTATGTGACCGCGACGATTCCCAGCACCCTCCCACGCGGGGCCACCGCGCCGGTGATTGGCTTCCTGGCCCACGTCGATACGTCTCCGGAGATCACCGGGACCGGCGTCAAGGCGATCGTCTGGCGGAGGTACGACGGCGGCGAGATCCGCTTGCCGGGCGATCCATCGCAGGTGGTCGACCCGAGCGAGAGTCCGGCGCTGCGCGATTGCGTCGGCCACGATCTGATCACCAGCGACGGGACGACCCTGCTCGGCGCTGACGACAAGGCCGGCGTCGCGGAGATCGTCACCGCCGCGTCCTACCTGCTGGCGCATCCCGAGATTCCGCACGGCAGCGTGCGCCTCGCGTTCACGCCGGATGAAGAAATCGGGCGTGGGACCGAGCATTTCGACGTGGCTGGCTTCGGCGCGGAGGCCGCGTACACGTTGGATGGCGACACGGTGGGGACGATCGAGTACGAGACGTTCAACGCCGATGCGGCGGTCGTCGAAATTCACGGCCGCAACGTCCACCCTGGCTACGCGAAGGGTGCGCTGGTGAACAGCCTGAAACTCGCCGCCGACCTGATCGGCCGGTTGCCGCCGGATCGACTGTCGCCCGAGACCACCGATGGCCGCCAGGGCTACCTGCACCCGCTGCAGATCGACGGTGTGACCGAGCTGACCCGGATCAAGTTCATCGTGCGCGATTTCACCCGCGACGGCCTGCGCGAGACCGAGGACCTGCTGCGCCAGATCGCGGCGGACGTCGTGAGCGAGGAGCCGCGCGCGCGCATCGAGGTGCGGATTCAGGAATCCTACCGGAACATGGGCGAGATCCTGGTGGAACGCAAGGAGATCATTGCCAAAGCGGAAGAAGCGATTCGTCGCGCCGGGGTAACGCCACGCACCAAACCGATCCGCGGCGGCACCGACGGCGCCCGCCTGACCTTCGCCGGGCTGCCGACGCCCAACCTTTTCGCCGGCGGCCACAACTTCCACAGCAAACGCGAGTGGGTCTCGCTGCAAGACATGGATCGGGCGGTCGAGACGATCGTCCGGTTGGCGGAGATCTGGGGTCTGGGGTCCGGGGTGTAGAAATTATCTCAAAGCTGTGATTTGGGCGCCCGC
>DATLRG010000706.1:0-2412 GCA_035534795.1 Chloroflexota bacterium | reverse complement strand
CCGGGCGCTGCACCTGGATCCCTCCGACCTCGATCTGCGGCTGCGGCTGGCGGGGCTTTACCTGGAGAACGAGTCCTACGGCAACGCCATCGAGCACCTGCGTCGGGCGCTGACCGCGCGCCCGGACGACACGCGCATCCTGCTCGACCTCGGGTCGGCCTTCGATCTGAAAGGCGACGATCGCCACGCGCAGAGCTACCTGGAGCAGGCGCTGGCGCGTGAGCCGGAGAATCCGGGGATCAAAGCCACCCTGGCCAGCGTCTGTCACGGCCGCGCGCATCGCCTGTCTGACTCGGGCCTGGGCGACCGGGCCGTGGCCGAGTTCCAGCGCGCGATGGAGCTGGCGCCGGGCGATCCGGAGCACGCCAGGTGCCTGGCCTCGCTCCATCTCAAGCGAGGCCACGTCGATGCCGCCGCCACCATTTTTGACCAGGCCCTCGCGCTCAAGCCGAAGGACCCGGTCCTCCGCGTGGCGATCGGCCGCAAGTATCTGGATCATGGTTACGTCGAGAAGGCGGAACTGCTCTTCCGGCAAGCCCTGCGTATTCAGCGCAGCGATCTGACGCAGGCGCTGATCGGCGACGTGTACATTCATCACGGCGATCTGGCGAAGGCCGCACCGTACGTCAAGCGGGTCCTCAAGGGGAGTAACGCGGAGCTGCTGGTCTTGATCGGGCACGCCTACCTCGACGCCGGTGTCCCGGTCGAGGCGATTCCTTATCTGGCGCGCGCGGTGTCCCTGAATTCCTTCGACCTCGATGCACGACTCACCCTCGCCCTCGCCTACGCTCTCGGTCACCGCGACCACGCGCGGGCCGCGGAGGAGATCGCCCAGGCCGAGAAGATCGCGAGGTTGACCGGAGACCCTCGGGACATGAAAGTCATCGCCATTGCCCGCGAAGCGAACGAACGGATGGCCGAAGTCGCCGCGTTCGCGAGCGAGCGGCGCGGATCAGGAGGATGATGCCAGTGGCCGACGATGCGTATGGTGTGTTGGGTCTGGACCAGAGCGCCACGGCCGAGGACGTGCGCCGGGCCTATTTTCGTCTGGTCCGGCAGTATCCGCCGGAAGCTCACCCCGAGGAGTTCAAGCGAGTCCGTGCCGCGTACGAGACCCTGCGCTCGCCGCTGCGCCGAGCGGAGCTCGCGCTCTTCACGTTCGACGAGTCGGTCGCCGAGGTCGACCTGGAACTGATTGCCCGCGCTGGAGCCGAGGAGAGCCTCGACGTCGCGGCGCTGCTCCTGGCGGTCGAGCAGGGCGCTGCCGGCCGCGGGCCGACCGATGTCGCGGGGGACCTGACCACCATTCTCGAGGAGGACCTTTTCGCGTAGATGAATGTGCTGCGCCACCTCTTCTCTTTTCACGCGCCCGCCACGCCGACGATTCCGTCGCCTCCGCCGCCTCTGCTGGTCGAGGCTGCCGCCGACCATGGCCGCTTCGAGGAGAATCTCGCCGGCCTGCGTCGAGAGATGGAGGCGACCGGCGCACAGCACCAGGAGCGGCTGTCAGAGATTGCCGCGCGACTCGAGCGGATCGCGGGCGAGGTGAGCAAGCTGGGGCGGGAACAATTCCGGGCGACGACGCTGCTCGAAGGGCAGGGAACGAGCCTGGACGAGCTGGCCGACGCTTGGAATGCTCAGCTCCAGCAGCGCGAGCGCGAGTCCGCCGACCTTGGCCAGGCGTTGGCCGCGCTGGAGGGCAAGGCACGGTTGAGCATGGTCTACGAGCTGCTGCCGGTGGTCGACGCATTGGCCGAGAGCATTCGGTCAGCGCGCGAGCTCTCGATGGCGGTCCAACCGTCGCTTCCCGCCAGGCCGCGGTTCGTTCTGCCCTTCCTGGGTCGGCGGCGCGCAGGGCCCGCTGTTCCGCCACCATCCACGGTGCGCTCCGCCGCGCTGGAGTCGTGGCTCGCTGGCCTGTTGCTCGTCGAGCGGCGGCTCCTGGCGCTCCTGGAAAAGGAAGGCGTGCGGCCGATTCTCAGCGTCGGCCAGCCCTTCGATCCGCGTTGCCACCGGGCCGTGGCCATCGCGGACGATCGTGGCCAGCCAGCCGGCACCGTCGTCGGCGAGGAGCTGCGCGGCTACACGGTTGATGGGCGCGTGTTGCGCCCGGCCGAGGTCGTCGTCACACGGAGAGAGGACTATGAAGAAGATCGTCGGAATTGACCTGGGAACGACGTTCTCGCTGGTGGCGACGGTCGAGCAGGGGCGACCGCGGATCATCGCCGACCAGGGAGAGCGGCTGATTCCCTCGGTGGTTGGCGTCTCAGCTCAGGGTGAGTTCCTGGTCGGGACGTCCGCGCGCAACCAGTACGTGCTCGGGCCGGAGAACACCGTCCGTTCGATCAAGCGGAAGATGGGAACCGACGACAGCGTGACGCTGGCGGGCAAGGCCTACACGCCGCCCGAGAT
>DATLRG010000705.1:0-15041 GCA_035534795.1 Chloroflexota bacterium | reverse complement strand
GGGAAGCGCCAGGTCATCCCGGCGCGGGAGCCAGCCGAGCACCGGCAAGCCGGTCGCTCTGGCGATCGCGTCGCTCGCCCACCGTCGATGGTTCTCGCTCGCGACTCGGTTGAGAATGAAGCCGACGACGTCGACCGATCGATCGAAGGACTGGACACCAAGCGCGATCGCCCCGGCCGTGGTCGACGTGCGCCCGACGTCAATGACCACGACGACTGGCAGATCGAGAAGCTTCGCCAGGTGAGCGGTGCTCCCTTCTTCGCCGCCACCTCGCCCGTCGAAAAGGCCCATCACCCCTTCGATCAGATTGACGGTTGCGCCCGCGCTCGTCCGCTCGTAGAGCGCGCGCAGTGCGTCGGGTGGGACCATCCACGTATCGAGGTTCCGACACGGGCGTCCGGCGGCACGCGTGTGATAGCTCGGATCGATGTAGTCCGGGCCCGCCTTGAACGGCTGGACGACGAGCCCGCGCCGGCGCAGCGCCCGCAGCAGACCGGTAGTGATCGTGGTCTTTCCCGACCCACTGGTTGGAGCGGCGATGACCAGAGCCGCGCCGGCCCGGTTGTCGCTTTCACCGATTGCCATCACACCTTCCCCTCACGCCTCCGTTACTTCGGGCGCGGATCGGTAGCCGCGTCGCGTCACCAGACGATCGCCCACGCGGATCGTGGCGCTGTTCCCGACGATCACGACCGTGAGCATGTCGACCGGGTGATCGAGCAGATGCCCCAGGTCGGTGACCGTGACCGCTTGCCCCAGGCGGCTCGCGTTGCGGACGAGACCAGTGGGCGTCTCGGCGGGCCGATAGCGCAGGAGAATTTGCTGTGCTCGACCGAGGTGCTCCCGCCGCCGCGCACTCGCCGGGTTGTAGAGCGCGACGACGAGATCGGCGGCTCCCGCCGCGTCGAGACGGCGCTCGATCAGCTCCCACGGCGTGAGCAGATCGCTCAGGCTGATCGCCGCGTAGTCGCTCATCAGCGGCGCGCCAAGCAGCGCGGCGGCGGCATTCGCCGCCGAGACCCCGGGAATCACTTCGATTGCCGCGGCATCGATCGTCGACTCGGTCGTCGCGAGCAGCTCGAAGACCGGGCCCGCCATACCGTAGATGCCGGCGTCGCCGCTGGAGACAAGTGCAACCTGCCGTCCGGACCGCGCCAGACCGATTGCGAGCTCGCACCGCTGGATCTCGTCGCCGATCGGGCTGCCATGGTACGCCTTTGGACCCAACCACGGCCGGATCAGATCGAGGTAACCCCGGTAGCCAACGATAACCTCGGCCGCTTGCAGCGCCTGACGACCGCGCTCGGTCAGATCTTCGGGCGCACCCGGACCAAGACCGACCAGCGTCAGGCGGCCGGGCGCTGTCCCGCTGGCAACCCGAGCAACCGCCACGGTCGCCCGGTTCGTCTTCATCTTTGGCACGACAAGCACCGCTGCCCCGGCTGCCCGGAGCGCAGATGGCTCGCAGACTCCGGGCGTACCAACCGCGCGCATGACCGCGGCCGACGGTCCCGACGGGGCGCCGACGGCTGCCAGCTCGTCCGCCGTAAAGTACCGGATCGGCCAGGCGTTGCGGGTAGCGAGGGCGGTCAGGCCAGCCTCATCGCGCTTGACGTCGATCGTCGCCAGCTCGCGAATACTCTCGAGCGCGAGCATATGGTCGGCCAGCGTCGTTCGAACCAGGACGTCGAGTTCCTCGACTGTCGCTCCACGGACGCAGCCGATCCCGACGACGAGCGTCTTTGGGCGAAAGACCACCACGGCGCGATTCACGTTGGCGAGCGGCAGCACGCGATCGCTAATCACCAGATAGGCGGCAACCGTCGCCGCCATCAGACGACCGAGTGAGCCATAGCGCGTGAGGTTTGTCGGTGCCTCCCGCCACCATTCCTCCTCGCCAGCGTCCTGGTAAACGCCGACCGGCTCGCCGTTGATGATCGCCGCGCTCGACCGGGTGAGGCCACTCGTCTCCTTGATCGCCCAGCCCCACTCTCGACCGAGAAGATCCAAGGCGGGGAGGCCGAGCAGGTCGGCCGCAGTGGTGATGACCGGGTGTGCCCCAACCGCTGCGGCCACCTGCCGGGCCAGCGTGTTACCGCCGCCAAGGTGACCGGACAGCATCGCGATGGCCTGGGCGCCGGTTTCGTCGAGGACCACCACCCCGGGATCGGTCTGCTTGTCTTTGAGGATCGGCGCGAGGAGACGCACCGCCGCGCCAAGCGGCATGACCAGCACGAGCCCACGGTAGCCCTCGAAAGCCCGGGCAAGGGCGTCGGAAAGCTCACCGGTGCCCAGCCGAACCGCCCGCTCGCCCACCAGGTCGCCAAACCGTTCGGCAATGAAAACGTCGCACTCGAGCTGAAGCTGGAGGCGGCGGGCGAGGTCCGCGCCCCGGCGGCTGATCGCAAAGACGGCGAGTGACGTCACGACGCCGCCGCCTCGCCAGCGGGACGCGCCGGGGCACCCTTTGGGTCCCGCTTCTTGCGAAACAAGTGACTGTAGTCGCCCGCGTACAGGCGTGAGCGATGCCCATCAGCCCCCACGTCCGTACCCAGCACCGCGCCGACCAGAATGAGCGCCTGCTTCTTCCAGCGGGCGGCTCGGACCTTGGCCGCGATGTCGGCGAGCGTTCCCCGAACGGCCGCCTCGTCGGGCCAGGTCACGCGGTAGACCGCCGCGACCGGCGTCTCTGGTGGGTATCCACCCGCGACGAGGTCGGCGACGACCCGCGCGACGTAGCTGATGCTCATAAAGAGGACCAGCGAGGTCCGATGCGCCGCCAGCGATCGCAGCGCCTCGGGTGACGGGACCGGGCTGGCCCGGCCAGAGATCCGGGTGAGGATGACCGTCTGGGCGACCTCGGGGACGGTAAGCTCGACGCCAAGTGCGGCCGCGGCGGCGAAGGCTGAGCTCACCCCGGGGACGATGGTCCAGGGCACGCTAGCGGCATCGAGCCGCGCGATCTGCTCGTGGATCGCGCCATAGATCGTGGGATCCCCACTCTGTACTCGGGCGACGACCTTCCCCGCGCGCGCCGCGGTAATCATGCGTTCGCTGATTTCTTCGAGTGTCAGTGACGAGCTCCCGTGGATCTCGGCGTCCGGCCGGGCGCCATCACAGATGTGCGGATCAACCAGAGAGTCAGCATAGATGATGAGATCGGCGCGCTCGAGCACCGTCCGTCCGCGGATGGTGATGAGGTCCGGCGCGCCCGGACCGGCGCCGATGAAGTAGACGTGACCGACACTCACTGTGGCCTCCGAACGATTAATAACGAAAAGTAATCGAGCTTCTGTCCCCGGAGGGAACGGACGTCGCGGACACGGACCTCTTCGGGCCGACCAACGCGAGAGACGAACACGCTCCGGTCGGTCAGATCAAGCTCCTCCAGAAGGTCGAGCACGCAGTCGATCACACTCGCGACTTTCAAGAGGACGACGGTGTCGAACGTCGCGAGGACCGTGCGCAATTCCGCGCTGTCGTAGTTGGCCGGCAAAATTGCGAGCCGCTCGTCGCGATCGGCCAAGGGGACCCGGACAGCCGCGGCAGCCGCTTGTAGTGACGAGATGCCCGGAATGACGACAACCGGCGCGTCGGGACGGATTTCGCCCAACGCACCCGCCAGATGGACGAACGTGCTGTATAGCAGCGGGTCGCCCTCGGTTAAGAACCCGGCGTCACGCCCCGCAGCCAATTCGTCGGCGATCGAACGGGCATTGACTCGCCATTGGGCTGCCATCCGCTCGTCGTCTCCGCGCATCGCAAAGACGAGCTCGACGATCTGCTGACGATTCGGATCGAGGTAGGCATCGACAATGGTCCGGGCGTAGCTCGGCGCACCCGATCGCGCGACCGGGACGAAGAGGATTGGCAGCGACCGGATGAGACGGTGCGCCTTGATCGTCAGCAACTCCGGGTCGCCGGGGCCGACCCCGATCCCATAGAATGTTCCGATCTGTTGACTCCTCACGCCGACGTCTCCTCATCGGCCCGGCCGAGCGCGACGACGAACACCGGGTTGAGAGCGGCGAGCCGCGTCAGCCCTGCCGTCGGCGTGCTCCGAGCCACGCTCACCTGAATGACCTCGACCGACCAGGCGGGGTTCCGTTCCTCGCCGACGATCTGACCGAGATGCTCGAGCCCGATCACATTGGCGACAATTCGTCCGCCGGGTCGAAGGCGCTTCATGGCCATTCGCAGGATCGCCGCGAGCTCGCCTCCACTTCCGCCGACGAAGACCGCGTCGGGATCCGGCAGGTCGGCGAGTGCGGCCGGTGCCTCAGCCGCGGCGACGACGACGTTGCCGGCACCAAATCGTCGCCGGTTCTCGGCCAGGAACGCGGTCTGCTCCGGGTCGCGCTCGATCGCGTAGACTCGGCCGTGCCGCAGGAGCGAGGCGGCCTCGATCGCGACCGAGCCGCAGCCGGCCCCGACGTCCCAGAGGACTGCTCGCTCGTGCAGTCGTAACTTCGCCAGACTCACGACGCGGACCTCGGCCTTGGTGATCATTCCTCCCCGGTGGCTGAATGCGTCCTCTGGTAGTCCGAGCGGCCATGGGCGCGGAGCGCGACGGTGCCGGACGATCAACAAATTCAAAGGAGCGAACGACTGACTGACGAAGTCGCTCAGCGTTCCGTCCACGTGGCGTTCGCGGGAGCCTCCGACGTGCTCGAAGACGTCGGCAGGTGCATCCTCGTCGCCCGCGTCCAGCAGCGCCCGGGCGATGATCGACGGGGTATTTCGATCGTCGGTCAAGATGACCGCCGTCGGCGCGACGAGCGCGGCCGGGAGAATGGTGTCCAGTGGTCGGCCGTGGGCGCTCAAATGGACGGCGTCGTGCCAGGAGAGTCCGAGCCGGGCGAACGCGAGCTGGACCGAGCTCAGGTTCGGTAGGATCCGGACGCGTTCCCGACCGAGTTGCTCGGCGAGTAGCGGTCCAATCCCGTACCAGTCCGGGTCGCCCGAGGCGAGCACCACCACCGATCCGGTTGCTTGCCGCAGCCGCTCGACCAGCTCGCCGATGTTCGCTCTGATGACAAAGCGTTCGGCGAGGTGATTCGGATAGAACGCCAGGTGTCGTTCCCCCCCACAGAGGAGCGTCGCCTGTGCGACGAGTGCGTGCGCTTCGGGCAACAGACTGTCCGGCCCGCGATCGGTGATGCCGACCACCGCGATCTCAGCCATGCTGTTCCGCCCGTCCAAGTACGCGCCCGTCGAAGTCGAACAGGATCGCGTCGACGCGGAGTTTGTCGTGCGCGTAGGCACGGCTCCGGATCGCGACCTCTTCCGTCAAGACCTGAAAGAACGCATCGAGGCCAGCTTCCTGAACGATCTCCTGGACGTGGCGGCCGGTGTTCGCGGTCCGAATCGTCGCCTGGATCGCCGCACTCGCCTCGGCCCGTCCCGCGATTTCGGCCAGGAAGATCGGATCGACCTGATTGCCGGCAACGTGAGTCTGAAAGTGGCCCTGGGCCAGCTTGGCGAACTTGCCCACCATTCCTCCCAACGTCACCCGGTCGACACCGCGGGCGACGCAGCGGCGGAGCCCCACGCCGGTAAAGATGCCCATCTCGACGAAGGCGACCTCCGGCAGCGCGAGGTTGGCCATCGCAAACTTCTCGCTGCGACCGCCGGTCGTCATGACGATGTGGCGCTGCCCATTCGCCGCCGCGACGTCGATCGCCTGCTCAACGCTCGCGCGCCAGGCGGCCGTCGACCAGGGCTGGACGATGCCGGTGGTCCCCAGAATCGAGATGCCGCCGACGATCCCTAGACGCCCGTTGAGTGTCTTGGTCGCCAGCTCGACACCGCGCGGCACCGAGATCTCGACCACTAGCCCGCGCTCGGCGAGCAGCGCACCGGCGACCTCGATCACGGCCTCGGTGATCGTTCGCCGCGGAACCGGATTGATCGCCGGTCCGCCGACCTCGAGTCCCAGTCCGGGCCGGGTTACGACGCCAACGCCCTCCCCACCCCGCAGATGAACGCCCGGCTCGTCGTGCCAGCGGACCTCGGCTTGGATCTCGGCCCCGTGGGTCACGTCCGGATCGTCACCCGCGTCTTTGATCACCGCGCAGCGGCACGATGCAGTGCCCAACTCGCACGACACGATCGCGAAGGTGGCGTCACGACCAATTGGCAGATACGTCGTTACTTCGCTCACCGGACGCTGCGTGACGAGCGCCTCCGTCGCAGCCTTTGCCGCGGCCGTCGCGCAGGCGCCGGTCGTGTAACCCGTGCGCATCCCTCGGCGCCGCATCGGTCGATAACTGTCGTCGTCGCTCATCTCGCTCGCATCATGCCTTTTCTTCTATCCTGCGTTCCGCAAGCGCTGGATCATCCGCGGCGGCCAATCGGAGGAGCGCGTTCGCAGCCGCCGCCGCGACCGCCGATCCTCCCCGAGTTCCCTCGACGGTGATGAAAGGGATCGACCGGATGACCAGCTCGGCCTTCGACTCCGCGGCGGCCACGAAGCCGACCGGGGTACCGATGATCAGAGATGGTCGCACCACGCCGGCATCGACAAGATCGAGCAGGCTTAGCAGCGCAGTGGGGGCGTTGCCGACGACCACCACCCCCTGGTGTGCCTCTCCACTGAGCGCACGCATCGCGACGACTGCGCGGGGTAGTCCGCGGGCACGCGCCTCTTCGGCGACGGCCGGTGCGTCGATCGCACAATGGATCGGGCAGCCAAGACGTGCAGTGAGAGCGTGATTGAGCGCGACCTCGACCATCCGAACGTCGACAACAATTGGGCGACCCTCCCGGAATGCGCGGAGTCCGGCCGCGACTGCCCCGGGATGAATGCGAATGAGTGGGGCAATGGCGGGGTCGCCCGCCGCGTAGACGATTCGCCGGACGATCTGTTGCTCCGATTCTGACCATTGGTTGGCAGCAGCGAGGATCGCCGCGACCCGCTGCAGACTCAGCCGTTCGATCTCATCGGGCGGCAGGACGTAGCGTTCGACGAGCGTCGGCGCTCTCTCGGTCATCACTCACCGCCCTGTCGGCGAAACGCCGAGCGGCGACAGTTGGGGATCCGGACGGGCCGCGAGCATTTGCGCGACTTTCTCGACGAGCGACCGTCGCGTTGGGCTCTCGGCGACGCTATCGACACGCAGGCCCAACCGCCGAGCAGTACCCGCGGTGCTCGGCCCCATACATACGACCGCAACGGCGTTGACCCTGGGCAGATCAGCTCCCAGGAGCTCGGCGATTCGCTCGATACTTCGGGACGCGGGAAAGACGAACGCGTCGAGGCTCCGAGATTCAAGCAGCGCCCGTAACTCCGCGGCATCTGCGGAGCGTGACGTCTCCGTGTCCGATTGCGCGACCGGTACCGCGCGGACGCGTGCCCCGATTGCCTGGAGCTCCCGGTCCAGAGCGTCGCTCTGGTCGATGGAGGGAACGAAAACGTCGAGGCCGGCGACGTGACGCTCCTGGAGCCCGCTCGCGACGGCCGCGACGTAGTAACTCGGACAATCCCAATCCGCGTGAATCCCGCGTTGACGGAGCGCCTCGACGGTGCCCGGTCCGTACCCACCCACCAGGGCCCGGACCGCACGGCTGTCGAGCCTCAGCACGTCCAGCCGCTCCCAGACGATCTGGACGACCTCCGGGCTACCGAACACCGCCCACGAGAAACGGCCGGAGGCGAGATCCCGGAGGGCCAGATCGAGCAGGCCCGGATCCACCGGTCGGGGTCGCAGCGTCGGCAGCTCAACCACATCGGCCCCAGACGCGCGCAGCTCGGCCGCGAGCTGGCTGGTCTGAAGGCGAGTCCGGGCGACCAGCACGCGTCGGCCAAAGAGGGGCCTCCGTTCGAACCAGTTCAGCCGATCGCTCAACCTGACCGATTGACCGACAACGAGGGTGGCCGGCGCCGTTACCTGATGTTGGCCTGCCAGGTCCCCAATCGCTCGCAGGGGCGCCCGGATCGTGCGCTGGGTTGGCATGCTCGCCATCTGAACCAGCGCCGCCGGTTCGTCGGGGTCGCGACCGAGGTCGAGCAAGCGACCGACGACCTCTCGTAGGTGCGCGATTCCCATGAGAATGACCAGAGTATCGGCATCCGCCACGCCTGGCCGCGCCAACCCGTCGTGACCGGTCAGGACGGCGAACGACTCGGCAACGCCCCGGTGGGTGACCGGGATTCCCGCGTACGCGGCCGCGGCGATGGCAGCGCTCACGCCCGGTACCTCTTCCCACGCGACCCCAGCCTCGGACAGGGCCAGTGCTTCCTCGCCCCCACGGCCAAAGACGAACGGGTCGCCGCCCTTCAGACGAACGACTCGCTTCCCCGCGCGCGCCAGGCGAATCAGGAGAGCATTGATCTCGTCCTGACTGACGGCTTGCCGGCCCGGAAACTTTCCCACGTCGTAGCGCTCTGCCGCACGAGGGCCCGCGTCGAGCAGGGCCGACGGAATCAGCCGATCGTAGACGACCGCGTCGGCGGAGCGGAGAAGCTCCCACCCGCGCACAGTGATCAGCTCGGGGTCGCCCGGTCCGGCGCCCACCAGCCAGACAGTTCCCGTTGTGTCGGACGGGCCGGACGGCAGCAGATTTGTTGGCGTTCGATTGGTGTCGGTGGGACCGCCAGGCTGACTGCTCATTCGGTCACCACCTCGACGGGCTCAAGCATGGGTCGGATATCATCCGGGTGGTGGGTGTCCGCGTCGTGGCGGTGATGCTTCACGCGGGCGTAGCGCCAGGGAGAGCCAATGGCGCCATCGTCCGGCTCATCAATCCCTCCGGCCCGGGCCTCGGACCGGGTCAGGAGCAGCTGGACAAGCTTCGGGTGAACGCCGAAATGCGCGCCACTGACAATCTCGACGCCAGGATACACCGCTTGCGCCGCCCGCGCCTGGCTGTGGATCCGCTTCACCAGGGTGCCCGTGTTGATGAAGTAGGGGAGAACGAGAATGCGGCGCGCGCCGAGCCGCACGCATCGCTCGATCCCGGCCGGTACCAATGGCTCGGCCGTCCCGGCGAAGCCACACTCCACCAGTCCGTAGCGATTCCGCTCCCAGATTAACCGCCCGATCTTGAAGAAATCCCCGTTGGCCACGGCGTCGCTCGTGCCGCGGCCGACCAGCAGAACCGCTGTCTCGTCCAGGCGACCGGGCGCGAGCTGACGATCGAGGTCCGAGAGGCGTTCCTCGGCGAGCTCCAGCAGCGCATGGTGCATGCCGAGCGGCCGGATGAGGCGCAGGTTCAGTCCCGGATGGCGGATTCTTGCCCGGGCGATCTGCGCCGGCATGTCCTCCTTCGCGTGTCCAGCGTTGAAGAGGAGCATCGGGACCGCCAGGATACGATCGGCGCCGTCGGCGACGCAGCGGTCGATCGCCTCCTGGATCGATGGAACGCGGGGCTGGGCGAACTCGAGGACCCCCGCCGCGATCGCCCAGCCCCGCGGTGCCGCCGCTCGGACCGCCGCAACCAGGTCGCGAAATTCTTCCACGCCGTCGGGGTCTCGGCTTCCGTGTCCCATCAGCAGGATCATCTCGCCCATCGGATGTCTTCACCTCCGACCGCTCGGCTTGTCACCGTCAGTCCAAGACGCTGCCGCACGGTCGCTGCGATCGCCCCGGCGGCGACCTCTTCCAGTCGGAAATAGTCAGCGCCGAGTGCCTCGGCCAGCCGGTGGTTCTGCCCAAGCCGAACCGGCCCGTTCTCCGAGTCGATCACGAGCGCGCGCACGCCGTGCTCCCGGAGCCGCTCGGCCATCCGATAGGCGTCTTGAAGGGCATCGCCTCCGGCCAGCGGCACGTTCGGCCGGCCATCGGAGATCAGAATCAACCAGGAAACGTCGTGGCGCTGGCCCTTTTGGTAGCGCTGGAGCGTGTCATCACAGAGCTGAAGCGCGTGCGCGAGTGGCGTTCGCCCCCCGGTGGGAAGCGATCTGAGCTGGCGCTCGGCGAGTGCGACGCTGTTCGTCGGCGGCAACAGGAGCTCCGCGGCCTCTCGCCGGAACGCGACAAGAGCGACCCGATCGCGCTTCTGGTAGGCGTCGCGCAACAGAGACAGCGCGGCTCCTTTAACCGCGACCATGCGTTGGCGCGCCCCCATCGAGCCACTGGCGTCCACGGCAAACACGACGAGATTTCCGATCTTCATTTCGCGCACCCGTTCCCGGAAATCCGCCGGCGCGATCAACATGCGGGGGCCATCTGGGCGGAGCGCCCGTCGCCGCAACTGGTGGGGAGCGGCGGCGCGCATCGTCGCGTCTAGCGCCAGGTCGACGATCGCTCCCGGGCGCGACGTCGGCAAGCGCGTGCCAACAAAGTGGCCGGTTGGGGTCGGACTGATCGCCGTCGTTCGTCGACCAGATCGCACCCGTCCGACTGATCGGGCCGGCGGTTGATGGACTTGCTCGAATTGACGAATCGGGAAAGTCGCGCTGGGTGGGAACGTCCGAGCCGGAGCGGCTAGAGCTTCTCCGCCCCTGGTAGCGTCGTCGCCGGGGTCGTCGGCAGGATCGTCGCTATTGTTCGGTTCCGCCGTCGGCTCGCGATCACCATCGGGTTCGTTCGCGCTTGACGAATCATCCGTGTGTTGACGTACGAGCTCCTCGAGTCGCTCGTGCCCGTCGTCCGGTTCGTCGAACGGCTGACGGCGTTTGCGGTGCGGTAGCGCCAGCTCTGCTGCCTCCTGAATGTCGGCGGCGAGGACGTGCCGCCGTCCAGCGTCGGCGGCCAGCGCAATGGCGGCCTTGTACATGACGATGTCACCACGCAAGCCGTCAATTGCGAAGTCGATACAGATCCGACTGATGAGGTCGAGCTGTCGATCGTCGATCCGCACTTCCGGAAGGAGAGCCTGAGCCGCGCTGATGCGGTCGCGATACTGGTCGTCTACCGCGCGCCAACGCGCGGCAAATCCGACCGGATCGGCCTCGAACGCGATTCGACGACGAACGACCTCGGCACGCTCCGCGGGATCGCGCATCCCTTCGACGCTCACGGCAAGCGCAAACCGGTCGAGGAGCTGCGGACGAAGCTCGCCTTCCTCGGGATTCATCGTGCCAATCAAAATGAACTGCGACGGGTGCGTGACCGATATCCCTTCACGCTCAACGTAGTTCTGTCCCATCGCGGCCGCGTCGAGCAGGACGTCGACAAGGTGGTCGCCGAGAAGATTCACCTCGTCGACGTAGAGAATTCCCCGGTTTGCCGCCGCGAGCAGCCCCGGCTCGAAGAGTCGCTCGCCCTCTTTGATCGCTTGCTCGAGATTCAGCGTGCCGACGACCCGGTCCTCGGTCGCGCCGATCGGCAGCTCCACGAGGGGGACGCGGCGCTGCTGTCGTGGCAGCACCTCGCCGGCAGCGATCCGGATGGCGCAGCGCTCGCACACCATCGCGCCATCCGGATCGCATCGATACGGGCAGTCCGCAACTGTCTCGATCTCGGGCAACAAGCTCGCGAGAGCACGAACGGCAGTCGACTTCGCGGTGCCCTTCTCGCCGCGAATGAGAATACCGCCAATGCGGGGGTCGATCGCGTTGAGGAGAAGGCCCGCCTTCAGGCGCTCCTGGCCGACGAGCGCCGCGAACGGGTAAACGGGGCGGTTGCGCATCACGGCGCACCTCCCCGCCGGGGCGCGGGCGCCGGCGCCTGGAGATCGGTTCGCGTCTCGAGATCCGCGTCGGCGTCGAGGTAGGCGCGTTCGAGCAGGTCCCGCATCGCGCCGGGCTCGGCCCAAAGGCCGCGCTCGACCGCTTCGAGCAACCGCCCAACGACGTCGCGCAACGCCCAGGGATTACTCTGACGAAAGAACTCCTGCATCATGGGATCGAGCGCGTACGTCTCGGCCACCCGCGCGTACATCCAGTCGTCGACGACGTCGGCGGTCGCATCGTAGCCAAACAGGTAGTCGACCGTGGCCGCGAGCTCCAGCGCGCCTTTATAGCCGTGACGCTGGATCGACGCTATCCACTTCGGGTTGACCACCCGCGTCCGAAAGACGCGTAGCGCCTCCTCCTTGAGATCGCGGACCTTCGCGCGGGATGGATCGGCGGAATCGCCAAAATAGCGCCGCGGGTTCTTCCCCGTCAGGGCGCGGATCGTGGCGATCATCCCACCGTGATATTGGAGGTAATCGTCGGAGTCGAAGATGTCGTGCTCGCGATTGTCCTGGTTCTTCACCGCGACCTGCACGCCGCTCAGCACCTGGCGGAACGTCGCGCGCGCGTCGATGCCGTACGCGTCGACGGTGTAGGCGTAGCCGCCCCAGTTCACGTACGCCTCGGCAAAATCGGCGGCGCCCTGCCAGTTGCGCTCGTCGATCAACGGCAGGATACCCGCGCCGTAGGTCCCGGGCTTACAGCCAAAGATCCGATAACTCGCAACCCCGGCCGCCTCTGCGGCGTCCATTCCCGATTCGATGAGTGTCAGCCTATCCGCGAGATGATGCCGGCGGATGTAATTCCGGTCGAGCGGCTCGTCGAGCGCGGCGACCGTGCGGAAGGCATCGTCGAGCAGAGCGATGAGCTGCGGAAAGGCGTCGCGAAAGAAGCCGGATATCCGGCAGACGACGTCGATCCTTGGACGTGTCAGCTCGTCGAGCGGGATGACCTCGACCCCAACCACGCGGCGGCTCTCGGCTTGCCAGCGGGGGCGCACGCCAAGCAGCGCCAGAACCTCGGCGATATCGTCGCCGTGCGTCCGCATCGCGCTCGTCCCCCAGATCGAGATGCCAACGCTTTCCGGATAGTGGCCCTCATCCTCCAGATGGCGGGCGATGAGACTGTTGGCAAGCTGCTGGCCGACGGTCCACGCAGCTTGACTCGGGAGCGCCCGCGGGTCGACCGTGTAAAAATTTCGTCCCGTCGGGAGAACGTGGGCCATGCCGCGCGTGGGCGCCCCGCTCGGCCCAGACGGAACGTATCCACCATCGAGCGCGTGCAGGACGTTGTCGATCTCGTCGGTCGTGCGCGCGAGGTTCGGAATGAGCTCGACACAGATGAACTGCAACGTCCGTTCGACCGCTGTCCGACCGGCTTCGATGCCGTTCCCCGACGAGCCATCACGACGCGGGCCGAGCACGGCGTCCACCACCGTGGGCACCTGATCGGGAGCAAAATCGCGGGCCGCGAGGGACGCGACCAATCGACGTCCGGCCAGATCGATCGCTTCGAGAGCGTCGGCGTGCGTCGGAATCTCGCGCCCAGCGACGACCTGAAGCGCGGTAGGCCGGACGACGAAGGGCTTCCCGAGATCGTCGAGGATGACGTCGAGGTCCAGTCCAACCCTCGTCGCGATTCCCGAGCGCAGGCTCGGAACGTCGAGATTCGGGAGACGAACCAGGCTGACCAGCGTATCGACGAGCTGTTCCCCGGCCGGGGGTTGCCCGAGCGTATGCAGGCCGTCGCGAATTTGCGCGCTCGTTAGCTCACAGAGGTACCCGTTGATGTTCTCGACGAGGTGGGCGAAATCCCGCCCACTCAGGTCGGAAACGCTATAGGGAACGCCATCCTCGTGAAACTGGGGATCCCAGTCGTGCCGGTGCTGGGTCGAATCCCGGTTGATGATCCGATCGAGGTCGGCGTCCAGGCGCGCTTTCTGAATGAGCGCCCAGATCTGCTGCTGAAGGAGCGGAAGCTTGGTCGGGTCGAGCTGTTCGAGCTGATAGTACTCGTCGACCAATCGGGTCAGCTCTTCGATCTCACCGTAACCCTCGGCCGTGGTCATCGGGGGAGTGAGGTGATCCACGATGACCGCGTGCGTGCGCCGCTTCGCCTGAGCGCCCTCGCCGGGATTGTTGATGATAAACGGATAGATCAGCGGAAGATCTCCCAGAAACAGATCGGGATAGCACTCACCGGAGACCCCTACCCCTTTCCCGGGGAGCCACTCGAGCGTTCCGTGCTTTCCCAGGTGGACGATGGCGTCCGCTCCCCAACCACCACTCTCGACCGGCTCGGCTAACCAGCGATACAAGGCGTAATACGGATGGGGTGGGGGCAAATCCGGCAGGTGATAGATCGCCGACGGGTCGAGTCCATAGCCCCGCGGCGGCTGGATCGCGACGAACGCGTTTCCGAACGCGATGCCCGCGAGCGCGAGCGTTCCGTCGTCGTCGACGTAGTGGCTCCCCGGCGGGTCATCCCACCGGCCCGCCATCTCAGACTGATTCTTCTCCGGCAGTGCTGCGAACCATTCCCGATAGCGGCGCCGCGTTACACGCGCCGCGGCATTGCGGATCTGGGTGTCGGTCAGTACGTCGTTGTCGTATGAGCCGCGCTCGATGAGCGCCTGCATCAGCGCATCGCCATCGGGCGGGAGATCCGAGATCTGATAGTCGACGCCTCGCATCGCCTCGAGCAGCCGCAAAAGAGACGCCGGCGAGTCGAGGCCGACGGCGTTGGCGATGCGCGACACCTTGGCCGTGTAGTTCGTCAGAATGAAGGCGACGCGTTTGTCGCGGTTGGCCTTGCGGCGGAGAGCAACCTGTCGTAATGCCTGGCCAACGATGCGCTCGATACGGTCCGGTTGGGCGACGTACCGAACGACCGGCGACCCGAGGGCGACAGTTGCCGCGGGTCGAGCGGCGTCGCGCGAGGCCGCGGAGTCACGATTCCGTTCGTCAAGCGAGACTTCTTCTTTGAAGGTGATCGGGACGCCGATAATCCGGCCGTCGAGCTCCGGGATGGCGACGTTCATCGCGACGTCGATCGGCCCGAGGCCGCGCAGTGACGTGGTCCACTGCTCGTGGGTCATCGACGCGGTGATCGCCTGAATGATCGGGACGTCGAGCGCGCGGAACGTCGTGGCCGACCAGTCGCCGCGAACGTCCGTGCTTCCGAGAGCAAAGCTCATCGTCGTCACGATGACGTCGACGATGGGTGCATTGTCGGCGACGAAGTAGCGCAGCGCCGATGGTAGCGCTCCCGACGACGGATCCTCGCCGTCCGGATACTCCTTCAACGAATACGCGTACACCGGAAGGACGTTCGCGCCCATCGCCTCGCCGATCCGGACAACGGCATCGACGAAATTGGTGTTGCCGGAGAGAAGGTGCGAGCGGTAGAAGATGACGCCAAT
>DATLRG010000704.1:0-5107 GCA_035534795.1 Chloroflexota bacterium | reverse complement strand
GGGCAGCAGCAGGCCGAAAATGAGTAGCCAGAGGGCCGCGCGTCGTGCCGCCCCATTCACGCCGGCTTCCACCGCAAGTTTGGTCGGCGCACCGCGGCCACTTCGTCCAGGCGGCCAATCTCGGTCGTGTGCGGCGCGTGCTTGACGAGGTCCGGGTTCTCTTCTGCTTCCTTCGCGATCGCCAGCATCGCCTCGGCGAACTCGTCCAGCGTCTCCAGGCTTTCCGTTTCGGTCGGCTCGATCATGATCGCTTCCTCAATGACGATGGGGAAATAGATCGTCGGAGGATGAAACCCGTAGTCGATCAGCCGCTTGGCGAGATCCAGCGTTCGCACGCCGGTCGCCCGGCGCTGTCTCCGCCCCGACAAGACGAATTCGTGCTTGCACCGACGGTCAACGTACAAATCGTAGGCGCCCTTCAGCCGCTCCATCAGGTAGTTCGCGTTGAGCACGGCGGCTTCGCCGACGTGCTCCAGGCCCTCCGCGCCGATTGAGCGAATGTAGGTGTAGGCACGGACCATCATCCCGAAGTTGCCGTAGAATGCTTTGATCTTCCCGATCGAGCGCGGCCGGGCGTAGTCGAAGTAGTACTCGAGCGAGCCATCCGCGCGCGCGCGGCGGGCGACGACAGGGGTTGGCAGATATGGCGCCAGCAGCGCCTTCACCCCGACCGGCCCCGCCGGCGGCCCACCGCCACCGTGCGGCGTGGTGAAGGTCTTGTGCAGGTTGAAGTGCATCACGTCGACGCCGAGGTCCCCGAAGCGGGCCTGGCCGAGCATCGCGTTCATGTTCGCACCGTCCCCGTAGACCAGGCCTCCTACCTCGTGGATCGCGCCGATGACCTCGAGGATGCGTTCGTCGAACAGGCCAAACGTGCTCGGAATGGTGATCATCAGCGCGGCCACGTCGGGTCCGAGCGCCGAGCGCAGCGCGGAGAGGTCCAGGTTACCGCGGTCGTCCGACGGAATCGATTGGACCTGATAGCCAACCATCGTCGCGGTCGCGGGATTCGTTCCGTGCGCCGAGTCCGGGATCAGGACCCGCTTGCGCTCCACGTCTCCCCGCTCGTCGTGGTAGGCTCGCACCATCAGCATGCCAGTCAGCTCGCCGTGCGCACCCGCCGCCGGCTGGAGTGTCACCGCATCCATCCCGCCGATCTCGGCGAGATACGTTTGGAGATCGTACATCAGTTGGAGCGCGCCCTGGACCGTCGCCTCGGGCTGATAGGGATGGATCTGCGCGAACCCGGGCAAGCGCGCCGCGTCCTCGTTCACCTTCGGGTTGTACTTCATCGTACACGAGCCGAGCGGGTAAAACGTGGTGTCGATGCAGACGTTCTTTTGCGAGAGCCGGGTGAAGTGGCGGACCACGTCCAACTCGCCCACCTCGGGCAAAGGCAGGTCTGCGCGAACGAACGCCGCCGGCACGAGCTCGTCGAGCGGCACCACCGGCACTTCTGGCGCCGGGAGCGACGCCGCGGCGCGTCCGGGTGAGCTGCGTTCGAAAATCAGCGGCTCAGCCATCGGCCCTCCCCGTCTCGACGGCACCCGAGGCCGCGCGCTGGGCCCCGCATTGCCGGAGCACCTCGACCAGCCGGTCCATGTCTGCCCGTCGATTCATCTCAGTCGCACAGAAGAGCAGCGCGTCGTTCAGAGCAGGATAGTCGCGTCCGAGCTCGTAGCCGCCGATGATGCCGACATCGCGGAGTCGCAGGTTGAGGGTTGCCGGCGCGACCGGGCAACGCACGACGAACTCGTTGAAGAACGGGCCATCGAACGCCAATCGGAAGCCAGGCACCGTCTGGACCTGCTCGGCGAGGTAGTGTGCGTTCCGTAAGCAAAGCTCCGCCACCTGCCGCAACCCGGCCTTGCCG
Source organism: Chloroflexota bacterium (assembly GCA_035534795.1). Taxonomy (GTDB): domain Bacteria; phylum Chloroflexota; class UBA6077; order FW602-bin22; family CADDYW01; genus JAJPKB01. The sequence continues at coordinate 3,234 of DATLRG010000704.1, read as the reverse complement.
ACGTACGCCAGGTAGACGGTCGACGCCAGCGCGCAGAGGGCCTCGTTCGAGCAGATATTCGACGTTGCTTTTTCTCGACGGATGTGCTGCTCGCGGGTCTGGAAAGTGAGCACGTAGCCGCGCTGGCCCCGCGTGTCGGTCGTCATGCCGACGATGCGTCCCGGCAAGTGGCGGATGTACTTCTCCCGCGTCGCGAAGAGCCCCAGGTACGGCCCCCCGTAGCTCGGCGGAATCCCCAGCGGCTGACCTTCGCCGACCACCACGTCGGCGCCAAGCGCGCCCGGGGGCGTCAGCAGACCGAGCGCGAGTGGATTCACCGCGACGACGAGCAGCGCTCCGGTCTGGTGGACCACGTCAGCCAGCGCGTTCAGATCGTCCAGGCAGCCGAAGAAATTGGGGTATTGCACGACCACGCAGGCGACGTCGTCGTTCAGATGAGAACGAACGTGCTCCGGTGCGAGTGTCCCGCTCTGATCGACTGGATCGGGAACGAGCGAAAACTTCAGCCCCTGGACGTAGGTGCGGATCACCTGCCGGTACTCCGGATGGACCGACGACGCCAGAAGGACCGTCCCGCGGTCGGTGACGTTTGCCGCCATGATCGCCGCTTCAGCCAGCGCGCTGGCGCCGTCGTACATCGAGGCATTGGCGATGTCCATCTCGGTCAGCAGACAGATCAGGCTCTGAAACTCGTAAATCGTCTGCAGTGTTCCCTGGCTGACTTCGGGCTGGTACGGTGTGTAGCTCGTAAAGAACTCGGCTCGCCCGACGATGTGGTTGACGACCGACGGAATGTAATGCACGTACGATCCCGCTCCAAGAAAGCACGGGTGGTGCGCCAGGTCGGCGTTGCTCTCGCTCAGCTCGCGCAGCAGGCGCGTGACCTCGATCTCAGACAGGGCGCGAGGGACGTCGAGGTGGGTCCGTCGCGCGCTGGGGGGCAGATCATCGAAGAGCTCGGCAGGCGAGGATAGTCCGATCGCCCGGAGCATGCGGGCCTGGTCCGCCGGCGTCGCCGGTGTATAGTTCATCTAGTCCCTTTCCAGCCTCAGAACTCAAACTTTCGATGCCGCATGACGACGCTTTCAAGTATACCAAGAGCTCCCATAAACGTCATAAGGGAGCTTCCTCCGTAGCTGATCATCGGCAGAGGCACGCCGGTGACCGGCAGCAGGCCGACGTTCATGCCCACGTTCACCAGGACCTGGTAGGCGAGCATCGTCACGATGCCACAGCACGCCAGGCGGCCAAAAAGTTCTCGAGAGCGGGTGGCGGCGCGGAATCCTCGTAGAAAAACAATCGCGAAGAGCGCCAGCAGCGCCACGGCGCCGGCGAACCCGAGCTCCTCGGCCAGCACGGAGAAGATGAAGTCCGCATATTGTACACGAAGGAAGTGCAACTGGCTTTGCGAGCCACTGAGGTAGCCGCGCCCCGTCAGCTCGCCCGCGCCGACCGAGATCAGCGCCTGGATCGAGTTGTACCCGGACGCCAACGGATCGCTCTGTGGATTGAGAAAGGTCAAAATCCGCTGGCGCTGGTAGTCGTGCATCACCAGCCAGGCTGACGGGGCCGCTGCCGCTGCCATTCCGAAGAGACCAGCGAAATAGCGCAGCGGAACGCCCGCCGCGAACAGCATGCCTAGCCAGATGGCGGCGTACACCGTGGCCGTCCCGAAGTCGGGCTGCAACTCCACCAACACGAGCGGTATCGCCGGAATCAGGACGGAAGCCAGGACGACGCGCGGGCTCCTGATATTTTCGGACTGAATCGAGAGGAACTTGGCAAGAGCGAGAATCACGCAGAGCTTGGCAAACTCGGACGGCTGAAACTGCATCGGACCAACGTCGATCCAGCGCTGGGAGCCGTGCAGGATGCGGCCCGCGACGAGGACCAGGCCGAGCATGCCAATCGCTCCAAGGTACAGCGGCCAGGTCAGGTTGGAGAGGACGTGGTAGTCGAGTCCGCTCAACACCAGGAAGAAGCACAGCCCGACTACGCCATAGCTGGCCTGGTGGTAGACGAGCGGATCGATCCGCGCGCTGGTCGTCTCATAGGTCGCGCTGTGAATCATCGCCAGGCCATAGACGACCAGCAGCACCATCGCCACGAGGAGCAACGGATCGAAGTGACGCCAGAGCCGAGCTTCCATTAGTGGCCCTGCTTCTGATAATAGGTCAAGATCTGCTCGGCCACGCGCGCGGCATCGCCGGGGCCGCTCCCGCGCTCCAGGAACACGGCGAGAGCGATGTTCGGATGATCCGTGGGCGCGAACCCGACGAACCACCCGTGCGTGGGGAGGTTGCCCTTACTATCCGGGGTGCCGAACTCAGGCGAGCCGACGATGGCGCCGGCGGAGAACTTCGGGACCTCCGCCAGCTTCGCCACGCCATCGTACGACGTTCCCTGGTCGGTTTGCCCCGAACCGAGCGCATCGATCATGCCCTGCCGAACGCGCGCGAGATACTCTGGCTTCACCGACAACTGGCGCGTGACGTCCGACTGATAGTTCGAGACGACGTTACCTTGCGTATCGAGGGTCTGCAGAACGAGCTGCGGCCGGTACAGCGTTCCACCGTTGGCAATCGCGGCCGCCACGTTCGCCATCTGCAGGGGGGTCACGGAGACGTAGCCCTGGCCGACCGCCGCCTGGTACGTGTCCATCGGGACCCACTCCTGGTTCAGCGTCTGTCGCTTCCACCGCACCGACGGCACCAGTCCGCCGACCTCGCCGGCGAGGTCGATGCCACTCGGGTCGCCCAGCCCGAAGAGGCGCGCGTATTTGGACAACGCATCGATCCCCAGGCCATTCGAGGAGCCGTTCGGGTCGCCACCGCCTACCTGATAAAAGAACACGTTACAGGAGTCGGCCAGCGCGCTCTCGACGTCTTGCGGGCCAAATGCCTTCCGATCCAACAGGCGAGTCAGGACAGTCGGGTCGTAACGGTTTGGCACGGAAATGTAGCCGGCGCAGTCGATCTTCGTCGTCGGCGTGATGACGCCGGTTTCGAGGGCGGCCGTCGCGGTGATCACCTGGAACGTCGCGCCCGGTGGGTACGCGGCGCCGATCGCCTGGTTGACCAGCGGGTGCCGCGGGTCCTGGATCAGCTTTTGGTAGTCGGCCTGACTGATGCCGCTGGCGAAGAGGTTGTCGTCGTACGACGGCAGTGAGACCATCGCCAGCACCTGACCGTTGCGCGGGTCGATCGCGACGGCCGACGCCGTCTGATACCGGGT
>DATLRG010000703.1:0-3946 GCA_035534795.1 Chloroflexota bacterium | reverse complement strand
TAGCGCCCACGAGGCTCGATCGCAAGAAAGGGTCGCCGGGGATCATCCGCCACGCGATGTCCGGCGGTCGCACCCGGGCACAGCGCGGCTGGCCCTTGGCGTCGGTGAGATTCACGGTACAGGCGAGGGACCCGTTCTCTCGGAGGGCCCGGTCCACCAGGGACGGCTCGACCTTGGAAAGGCTGAGTTTCGCCCGGCGGAAGAGACGGAACGAACCGTCGGTCGCCACCGTCCCCCAGTTCAGATACAACCAACGGTCCCCGCGCTTGCCTTCGACGAATGGCCCGTGGAAATCGACTGAGCCGTCGGTCGCAAGGCTAGTGCGGACTTCGATGCGCCAGCGAGCAGACTCGGCGTCACCCGGAATCAATCCGGTTGGGTCCTGGCGAAGGCCGACCCCCACGTGGACGTTTTCGTACATCTCGCCCTGGGGGTTCGGGCCGCAACGCCTCCCCGGAAGATTCACCCCTTCAATGTCGACGTACGTCAAGCCATTACCCTCATTCAAGCGGCGCGTGTATGATCTTACAGTGATTCGCCGCGCTCGGGAAGGTGCGCGATCTCACGCCGGAGGCCGACGAACTCCACGAAGCTGCTCGCAGCACGAAACGTTCACCGAATTGTGACCAGGCCGCCGCGAGGTCGTGACCGGCCCATTCTATCGTCAGAGTAGCTGGGCGACGGTCATCGTGCCGTAGCGAGCACAGGGATCCTCACTGTCGTATCATGGTACCGGATCTGGAGTGACCACCCATCATGACTTCCTCCTCGCTCCCACGGGGGCCGAAGGGCCATCCCCTCCTCGGCAACGCGCTGAGCTTATCGCGCGGTGCGTTGGAATTCCTGCGCGCGTGCGCCGGCGAGTACGGGGATCTGGTCCCGCTCCGGTTCCTGGGAAAGCGGATTCTTCTGGTCAACCACCCCGACGACATCGCGCAGGTGCTCGCGACGAACCATCGGAAGGTTGTCAAGGGCATTACGCGGCGCTCGGACCACATCCTCCTGGGCGACGGGATCTCGTTGAGTGAGGGCGACGTCTGGCGGCGCGAGCGGCGGCTGATGCAGCCAGCTTTCCATCGGGAAAGGATCGCCGCCTACGGCGAGGTCATGGTCGCATCCACCGAGCGGATGATCGAGACGTGGCGCGATGGTGAGACCCGGGACATGTGCGTCGATCTGAGCGAACTGACGATGGCCGTCGTGGGCCAGACTCTCTTGGACATCAACCTTCGAGGCGAGGCCGCCGAGCTTCCCGCGGCGCTGGCGTCTGCCATGGCTTGCCGCGCAGCGCGCGCGCGGAGCCTTCACATGCTCTTGCCAGTGAGTCTTCCCACGCCGACGAACCTTCGGATGCGCCGCGCTCGGCGGCGGATCGACGACATCGTCCAGAGGATTCTCGAGGAGCGACGTGACGCTGGCGACGACCGTGGCGACCTGCTCTCCATGCTCCTGCGCGCCCAGGACGAGGACGGCAGGGGAGTGACGGCCCGTCAGGTGAAGGATGAGGTCATGGCCATTTTCGTCGGAGGCCACGAAACCGTCGCCAACCTCCTCGCGTGGGCCTGGTACCTCTTGTCCCAGCATCCAGAGGTGGAGACCAGGCTCCTGGCAGAGCTCGACACGGTGCTCGGCGGCCGGTTGCCCACGGTGTCGGACCTGCCACGGCTACCGTATACCAGTACGATCGTGTCCGAAGTCCTGCGTCTCTATCCACCGGCGTCGGTGCTGACGCGGGAGGCAATCGCCGACGTCAGGATCGGAGCGTACACGGTCGCCAGGGGGACGGAAATCGTGGTGAGTCCGTGGGTGATGCACCGGGACCCACGCTACTTTGCAGATCCAGAGGTGTTCAAGCCGGACCGCTGGGCCGATGGCCTCGCGAGCCGCCTGCCCCGCTACGCGTACTTTCCGTTCGGGGGCGGACCACGCCTGTGCATCGGCAAGTCGTTCGCGACGATGGAGGCGATTCTGGTGCTGGCAGTTGTCGCGCAGCGCTTTCGGCTGGAGCTACTCCGTGGACAGCGGGTCGTCGCCGAGGAGCTTCCGACGCTTCACCCGAAGTTTGGCTTGCGGATGGTGGTCCAGCCACGCCAACGTGGCGAGGCGCGGCGGTCGTCGTCGGAGATGGTGGCGTCAGAGAGGGCAGATCGATGATCGAAGCGGCTGGCCTGGGCCGGCGCTTCGGCGATGTCGTCGCCGTGGAGCAGGTGTCCCTGCGCGTCCCCGACGGCACGGTCCTGGCGCTGCTCGGGCCCAATGGCGCTGGCAAGACGACGATCGTCCGCATGTTAACCGGTGTGCTGGGCCTGACCGCGGGCCGGGCGACCGTCGCGGGGTACGACGTCGGGCGCGACCCGGCCGCCGTCCGGGCACGCATCGGGCTGGTGACGGACGTGCCGGGCCTCCACGAGCAGATGACCGTGCGGGCCTATCTCGATTTCTTTGGCAGCATCTACGGCCTGTCGCGGGCCGCGCGCGCCCGGCGGATCGACGAGTTGTTAGCGTTCTTCGATCTGGAGACGCATCGCAAGGAACGGATGGTTGGCTTTTCGAAGGGGATGAAACAGAAAGTCGCCCTCGCACGCGCGTTGCTGCACGAGCCGGCCGCGCTCTTCCTGGACGAGCCGACCTCCGGCCTGGACCCGCTCGGCGCGCGCTCCGTGCGCGAGCTGATCCTCGGGCTGAAGCACGCCAGCCGCAGCTTGATTCTCTGCACGCACGACCTCGACGAGGCCGAGCGCCTGTCCGATCAGATCGCCATCCTGCGGCAGGGCCGCATCGTCGCGCGCGGCGAGCCGAGTAGATTGCGGGCGCTCGGCTCGCCGGAGACGCTGGTGCGGATCGAGCTCGGGGAGCCGTGTCCAGGCGCGCTGGACGTGCTGCGTGCGCTGGACGGAGTGATGGCACCGGCGGTGCTGACGCGCGACCTGGCAGGGCCGGCGACGACGTCGCTCGAGTACCGTACGCGCCACCCACACGAGGTCAATCCGCGAGCGATCGGCCAACTGGTCGCGGTGGGCGCGCGAATCGTCTCGGTCACCTGCACCGCGCGGTCGCTCGAGGACGTTTACGCCGCCGCGATGACCGGGCGCGAGGAGTGAGCAAACGCATGGTTGTCGTATCAGTCCCAACGGGCCCGGCGCGCGAGGCCGTTCGGCCGGGCGACCTCCGGACGACCTGGCTCATCGCACGGCGCGGGGCGGTCGAGTCGCTCCACGACCACATGACCGTGTGGGTCAGCACCATCCTGGCGCTCGTGGTCCCGATCCTGATTGTGCTGCTGGTGGTCCGTCCCCGGGCCAACCCGGCTGGCGCCGAAGCGGGTGGTACGGTCGGCAGCTTAATCGCGGTCTATCTCCTGGTGACTGGACTCTTCCCGTCGAGCGGCTCGATTGGGATCGCCGCGGGCATGTTCGCGGGCGAAAAAGAGCAGGGGAGTCTGCTGCCGCTCCTGGCAACGCCCGCGTCGAATCGCGCCATCTTTGCCGGCAAGGTGCTCGGGGCCGTGCTACCGGCGCTCCTGTACGCCGGCGTTGCCGAGGCCAGCTATCTCGCGGAGATCTGGCTGCTGCTTGGAGCGACCACGCTGCAACTGCTTCCCCTGGCTGTCGCTTGCGCGATGCTGGCGCTGGTGCCCGTCGACGCCGTTCTGGGCGCTGCCGTGGCAGGCCTGGTGTCGTCGCGGGTGCGCACCTACCAGAGCGCGCAGATGCTTTCGAGCCTGGCTCTCTTCCCGATCATGGCGGCCCTGTTTGGCCTCGCCATTCAGATGCAGCGGTGGGGACCCTGGGTGCTCGTGATCGCGGTCGGGACCATTCTTGCGCTGGACGTGACGCTCGTTCTGCTTGGTGCGTCGACCTGGCGGCGCGAGGAAGTGATGGCCCGTCGGTGAGCCGCCGCTTGACAGAGCACTAAATAAGCGAGCGGACGTTTCGCGGTGTTGAGT
>DATLRG010000702.1:0-2355 GCA_035534795.1 Chloroflexota bacterium | reverse complement strand
GCGTCGGGCTCGCGCGCCTCGGGCCGCGCGTGAATCTGTCCGTTGAAGGCTGCCAGCGCATCGGCGTCCGCCCGCGTCGACCGGCGCAGGATTAGACCATCGCCCAGGTCGCGGATCAATTCCTGCTTCATCAAGCTCCTTCCTCGCAGCGTGAACAGCTACCACGAGCCGGGGGCCAAGACGCGCGCTACAGCGGCGGTCCGGGCGCTGCAGCTTCGTCGACGGTCTGCCCACTCCGCCTGACATGTTACAATCTCGGTCAGAAGAAAGTCGAAGGTGACCAAACCGGCGTGGTCAGCGATCTTATCCGTCGCCGCATTGAAGAGAACGAGCAGGACCGGCTTGCCCCCTACGCGAGCCGGAGCAGCCAGTCTCGCGGGCGGCGATACCCGTCGACCGAGCACAATTACCGCACCGCGTACCAGCGCGACCGCGACAAGATCGTCTACACCCCGGCCTTCCGCCGCCTCCAATACAAGACCCAGGTCTTCGTCAACTTCGAGGGCGATCACTACCGGACACGGCTGACCCACACGATCGAGGGAAGCCAGATCGCCCGGACCATCGCCCGCGCCCTGGCGGTGAACGAAGACCTGGTCGAGGCCATCGCGTTGGCCCACGACCTGGGTCACCCACCGTACGGGCACGCTAGCGAAGATGCGCTCGACGCTTTGATGAAGCAGCCAATCGTCCTCAAGCAGTTGGACGGCACCGACGATCCGGGCGGTTTCGAGCACAACTTGCAGAGCCTGCGCATCGTCGACCTGCTCGAGGGCCACAATCCCGTCCACCCCGGCCTGAACCTGACCTGGGAGGTGCGGGAGGGCATCTGCAAGCACCGCTTCACCCCGGGCCACGTCGAGCTGGCTGAGTTCCAGCAGACGCCCCAGACCAGTCTCGAAGCGCAAGTCGCCGACATCGCCGACGAGATCGCCTACGATTGCCACGACGTCGACGACGGCTTGCGCGCTGGCCTGGTCACGATCGAGGAGCTCGAAGAGAGCCAGCTCTGGCGTGACGCTTTGGAGCAGGTCAAGCTCGGATCGGCCACGGCGGACCCGCACGAGCAGCGCTACCGCGCGGTGAAAACGCTGGTGGATCGTCTGGTGACCGACGTCGTAAAGGCGACGATCGCGAACGTCGAGGCAGCCGGGGTGCGGTCCGCCGCCGACGTGCGGTGCTGCGATCACCCATTGGTGAGCTTTTCCGGGGAGATCAACTCGCACGCCGCGTCGCTGAAAGCCTTTCTCTACCGTCGCGTCTACTACCACTACCAGGTCGTGCGGATGAAGGAAAAGGCGCGACGGCTCATCTCCGACCTCTTCAACACTTACCTCGACCAGCCGGACCAGCTTCCATCGCACGTCCAGCGGCGCCTCGACACCGTGCCACCGCCGCGCGCCATCTGCGACTATCTCTCCGGCATGACCGATCGCTACGCCGTGGACGAGCACCGCAAGCTGTTCGAGATCGACGTGCGGCTGCTGCCGTGATGGACGGGGAGAAGTCAGGAGTCAGAAGGAGGATGCTTCTCAGACAGCCGGTCATCGTTGCCCGCCTCCACGACTGCGAATGGGCGGCTGATCGGCCGTCCGCGCAGATGCCCTGATAGCCACGAGCGTTCGAGATCTCCCAGAGGAGCCGACGTGCGCGAATCGACTGCCGTTCCACCACTTGGAGTGGCGCTCCTCGCCCACGGCAGCGGGCGCGGGCGCTGCACGATCGACGGCGTGCGCGAGATCACGTCGCGTCTGGCGAATCGCGTGTCCGGCCAGGCAATCGTTCAAGTCGCCTTCTTCGAGTTCCTTCATCCCACTCTCGAGGAAACGCTGACGGAGCTGCGCGATGCGCGGGTAGCCGACGTGCTGGTGCTGCCCTACTTCCTCTTCGACGGCAAGGAGGTCAAGGTCGAGATTCCCGCGCTGCTGGATCAGCTCAGGCCGCGCTTCCCGGGGCTGCGGATCGTCCAGACGGCGAACCTTGGCATCGATCCGCGGCTGATCGATCTGCTCGCCGACCGCGTCGACGAGGCGCTGCGTGGGCTCGGTCAACTGCAGCCCGTCGGCGGCCGGCTGCCGGTCCGGGGAGAGGATGGCGCCATCGGGGTCGTCCTGGTGAACCGCGGCTCGCGCGCCCGATACGACGACGGCTCCCGGCTTCGCGAGCTTTGCGCGCGGCTCGGGGATCGACTGGGCGGCGTGCCGGTCGAGCCGGCCCAGGCAGAAAGATCGGAGGAGCTCACGATCGAGCGGGCCACTGCGCGCCTTGTCGCCGCTGGCTGCGAGCGCATCGTCGTCGCTCCGTATCTGCACTTTCCGGGCAAAGTCCTGACGGTCAACGTCATTCCCGCCGTCA
>DATLRG010000701.1:0-5877 GCA_035534795.1 Chloroflexota bacterium | reverse complement strand
GGTCGGGATCTCGTTCGAGCGGGTCGCCATAGCCGCCTCCGCCGGCCAGGACGTGACGGAAAACGTCGCCCTTCCGGAGCGCGACGCTCTCCATCGGTAGGGTCGGCAGAATCCGCTGATCCGGTCCCGGATTGAGAATGTTCGTCGAGGGGCTACCGGGCTGTCCACCGAAAAGCCCGTACGGACGGTGCGTCCGGCGATCGGAGCGCATCGTCAGGCTGGCTTCGTCAGCCAGGAGCTCGAACTCGCGAACCAGGCCAAGCCCACCGCGAAACCGGCCCGCCCCACCGGAATCCGGCTGCAGGGCGTACTGGCGCGCGCGCAGGGGCAGCTCGGCCTCGATGATCTCGATCGGCTGGTTCGACTGGTTCGCGCCGGGGTTTGAGATGCCTTCGGCTCCATCCTGGTCTGGCCGGCCACCCCAGCTTCCGAGGATCGTCTCGACGTGGAGAAATGGCGTCCCGGCTTGATAACCACCGATGCTCAGCAGCGATGATCCACCTTCACCCGCCGCCGGGACCCGGTCCGGGATGACCTGGGCGAGCGCCCCGAGGACCGCGTCGATCATGCGGAAGCCGGTGATGCCACGGGCGCCGCAGGCGGCCGGCAGGGTCGGATTGACGATCGAGCCGAGCGGGGCGCTGACGACGATCGGGCGCATGTAGCCTTCGCTGTTTGGCAGGTCCGGGGCGATCGCCGAGCGCAGGGCGACGTAGGTCGCGGAGCGGGTGAACGGGATCGGACAGTTGATGCCCACCTTGACCTGGGGTGAGCTGCCGGTCCAGTCGACCAGGATCTCGGCACCCTGGATCGTCAGCTCGACCTGGATGACGATTGGCTCCGCGTTCTCGCCGAGCCCGTCGATGTGATCGGTAAACCGGTAGCGGCCGTCCGGAATCGCGGCGATCGCGGCACGCATCTGCTGCTCGGCGTAGTCGAGCAGCTCGTCCAGATACCGGTGCAGATTGGCGGACCCGTGCTTCGTCAGCAAGGGGAGAAAAGACTTCTCGCCGACGTGGCAGGCGGCGACCTGGGCCCGCAGGTCGCCCAGGACCTTGAGCGGCACCCGAACGTTTTTCTCAATGATTCGGAAGAGCGTGTCGTTCGGCTCGCCGCGCTCGTAGAGCTTCAGCAGCGGGATCCGCAAGCCCTCCTGAAAGATCTCGGTCGAGTGGATCGAGTTGCTGCCCGGCGTCAGGCCGCCGACGTCGGTGTGGTGGGCGAGCGTCGCGGCGAACCCCTCGACCTTGCCCTCGAAAAAGACCGGCTTGATCACGTAAATGTCGGGCAGGTGCATGCCGCCCGCCCCGTACGGGTCATTCAAGGTGAAGATGTCACCCGGCTGCATTCGATCACGGTATTGTTCGGCGAGGTGGCGCATCGCATCCGGAAACGAGCCGAGATGGAGCGGCGTAGTCAGCCCCTGGGCAAGCATGCGCCCCTGGCGGTCACAGAACGCCGTTGAGTAGTCGACCGAGTCGCGGACGATCGCCGAGTAGGCACTGCGCATCAAGGTAATCGCCATCTGATCGGCGATCGAGTCGAGTGCGTTCCGAACGACCTCGAACGTGATCGGATCGAGCTTCGCCGTCGGCGCCGAGACGCCGGTCTCCAAAGCCATCGCTTCCCTCCTTGAGATTATCCCACGTCGATGACGATGTTGCCGAATGGATCGAGCGAGGCCTCGGCGTCCGGTGGAACGACACAGGTCGCGTCGTACTCCTCGACGATCAGCGGTCCGGCTCGCTTTGCGCCCTGTAGATCGGGACGAGTGAGCACCGGGGTGCTGAGGATCCCGTGCTCCGGACCGAAGTAGGCGTCGCGGCAGAACGGTCTGGCCGGATCGCTCGAGTTCTGGACGGCGAAGGGAGCGTACTCCGCCAGGCTCGCCGTTGCGACCAGACCGGAGACGCGCACGTTGACCACGTCGACCGGCTCGTCGATCGCTCGGTGGCCGTAGGTGCGGAAGTGCTCCTGCTCGAACGCCTCGACCGCGTTGCTGATCTCGGCGACGGTCAGCGGCCCCGCCGGGATTGGCACGATCAGCTCGTAGGCCTGGCCCGCGTAACGCAGATCCATGGCGCGGTGCATGGTGATCTGCTCGGGACGGTAGCCCTCGTGCTCCAGCGCGCGCCGGGCCTGACGTTCCAGTCTGGCGTAGGCGGCGTTGAGATCTTCGGGTTGCGCCTCGGCGGCGCGTCGGAAGTAGGTCTGAGCGAACTGATGCTCGCGGTCCGAAATGAGCAGACCGAAAGCGCTGAAGAGACCGGGCGCCGGCGGAATCAGCACCTGTCGGATCTGGAGCGATCGCGCCAGCTCGACCGCGCAGATCGGGCCGCTGCCGCCGAAGGCGAGCAACGCGAAGTCGCGCGGGTCGCGACCGCGATAGGTCGAGACCGCCTTGATCGCCCGGGTCATCGTCGCGCCGGCGATCCGGTAAACGCCGTAGGCCGTATCCAGTAGAGACATGCCGGTCCGCGCCGCCACCTTGTCCGACAGCGCTTGCGCTGCTTTTTCGGCGTCCAGGCGGATCCGTCCACCGGCGAGATACGTCGGATTGATGTACCCGAGGACGACGTTGGCGTCGGTCAGCGTCGGCTCCTCGCCCCCGGCCAGGTAGCAAGCCGGTCCGGGAACTGCTCCCGCGCTCCGCGGGCCGATCCGGATCCGTCCGCCGGGGTCCACCCAGACGATGCTGCCACCGCCGGCGCCGATTTCGGAGATGTCGATGACCGGCAGCTTCAACGCGTAGCCGCCGCCCTTGACCAGCTGGCTGCTCAGATTGATTCCGCCGCCGACCTCGTACTCGGAGGTCTCGGTGTGCTTCCCATCCTCCACGAGCGACGCCTTGGCGGTCGTGCCACCCATGTCGAAAGAGATGACGTTCGGGTAGCCAGCGCGTTTCGCGGTCCGCGCCGCGGCGATCACCCCCGCCGCCGGACCGGATTCGACGATCTGGGCCGGTCGCTCGATCGCCGATTCGGCCGACATGACTCCACCGTTCGACTGCATGATCAGCAGCCGCGTGGCGGGATTGATCGAACGAAGCTCGGCGATCAACCGGCTGAGATAGTGCTTGACGATCGGGCCGACGTAGGCGTTGATCACCGTCGTACTGGTCCGCTCGTACTCGCGGATCTCCGGCAGAATGTCGACCGAGCTGCAGACGTAGACCTCGGGCAGCGCCGCCTGAACGACTTCCTGGACCGCCCGCTCGTGGGCCGGATTGGCGTAGGAGTGCAGGAAGGTGATCGCCACCGCCTCGACGTTCGCGGCGCGCAGCCGCTCGACCGCCGCGGTCACCGATTCCGGTTGCAAGGGCTCCCAGACCTCGCCGCGCGGACCGATCCTTTCTTGCACTTCAAAGCGGAGCCGGCGCGGTACGAGTGGCGGCGGCTTTTCATAAAACAGGTTGTAGAGCTGAGGAATCCGAATCCGTCGGAATTCGAGGACGTCGCGAAACCCCTCGGTCGTGATCAGCGCGGTGCGCGCCCCCTTGCTTTCGAGAATCGCATTCGTGGCGACCGTGGTGCCGTGAACGATCTCGGCGAGCGCCTCCGGCGGCAGCCGCCGCTTTGCGATCAGCTCGCGCAGACCGTCCACGATTCCCCGGCCGTAGTCATCGGTGGTGGAGGAGAGCTTCAGCGTCGCAACCGAGCCGTCGCTTCCGAGCAGCACGATGTCGGTGAACGTTCCGCCAATGTCGACGCCAACGCGGTACGTCAGTGGTTGAGTCATCGCCGGTTCGTCGTCCTCGTCCAGGTTTGGTGGAGCGCCCTCACACCAGGTGCCTTGACGTTATCGCCCGACCGATCCGATGTCAATGCGTTGTTCGTCGCGGCATGGTGCAGCCGCCGTGTCGATCTGCACCAGAACCGAACCCGGCCTGGCGTCGGTGGAGCGCATGTTCATTTACTACTACCGCCTGTTTGATCGCTACCAACGACCGGTCGCTAGTCTGGCTATTCTCGGCGACGAGCACCCGCGGTGGCGTCCCCATCAGTTCGAGCAGGCGCTGTGGAACTGTCAGGTCCAGTTCGTCTTCCCAATCGTCAAGCTGCTGGACTACCGGATGCAGGTAGCTGCACTCGAAACGAACCGAAACCCTTTCGCAGCGATCCTGCTCGCCCATCTGGGAGCGCAGCAGACCCGCGGCGACGCCACCGAACGGCTCGCGGCAAAATTCGCGGTCCTGCGCCGGCTGTACGATTTGGGGTACAATCACCGGGAGATCCTGCGCCTGTATCGCCTGATCGACTGGCTGATGCGGCTGCCGCCGGGGCTCGAGCGTCGACTCCTGAGCGAGATGGAGCAATTCGAGGAGGTGCGCCGGATGCCCTACGTCACGAGCGCCGAGCGAATCGGCATTGAAAAAGGTATCCAGCAGGGGTTAGAACAAGGCTTAGAACAAGGGCGAGAACAGGGGTTAGGACAAGGGCGAGAACAAGGGCGCCGAGAGGGGCTCCTGGCCGGCCTCGAGCTTGCGCTTCGGCTCAAGTTCGGCACGGCGGCCGAGGAGATTCTCCCCGAAATCCGCCAGCTCACCGATCCGGCCGTGATCCAGGCAATCTACGCCCAACTCGCGGCCGCCTCGACCGTCGAGGTCGTGCGTCGGCTCTATCGGAGGTAGCCTGATGCTCGGTGCTCACGTTCGCGTCCAGCTCGATCGCAAGGTGCCGATGCGCGATGGCGTTTTGCTCTCGACCGACGTTTACCTGCCCCCGGAGCCGGGACCCTATCCGGCCCTGCTCTGCCGGACGATCTACGACAACCAGATACGCTACGTCGAGTGGGTGCAGCGGTTCGTCGACGGGGGATACGCCGTGGTCATTCAGGACTGCCGTGGGCGCTACGACTCCGATGGCGATTGGGACCCGTACCTGTGCGAAGCCAACGACGGCTACGACACCCAGCAGTGGCTCGGCCAGCAGCCGTGGTGCGACGGCAACGTCGGCACGTTTGGCATCTCCTACGTCGGCTTCACCCAGGTGCAGACCGCGCCGCTGCGCAGCCCGTATCTCAAGGCGCTCGTGCCGATGGCGAACCAGGAGGACAACTTCGGTCACATTTACTCCGAGGGTGTTCTCCAGCTACAGAACGCGATCAACTTCGCCTGGATCGGCTATCGCAGCGTGCAGTGGTTCGCCCGCCAGAACGTCAACGTCCATCCTCTCTACTGGAAGCTGCCGCTCGGCTCGGCGATGGACGACTATTCGCAGCGCCCCATTTACAAGCTATTTTTGAGCCACCCGACCTTCGACGACTACTGGATGTCGTACTCGCTCAAGAACAAGTACGCGGAGGTCGATACCCCGGCCCTCTTCATCACCGGCTGGTACGATAACCTCGTCCACGAGATGTTCAAGTGTTACGCCGGTTGGGCCAACCAGGCTCGGTCGCTCGAGACGCGCCGGCGAACCAAGCTTCTGGTGGGGCCGTGGGTCCACAGCTACCTGGGCAGCGGCGAATCCTACGGCGACGTGCAGTTTGGCCCGAACGCGGCGATGGATCTGTTAGGCGTCCACCTGCGCTGGTATGATCAGCGGCTGAAGGGCATCGCAACCGGCCTCGACGACGAGCCCCCGGTCAAGATTTTCGTCATGGGAGCGAACGTTTGGCGCGACGAGAACGAGTGGCCGCTAGCCCGTACTCAGTACACCAATTACTATCTGCACGGCGCCGGTCGGGCGAATTCCGCACTCGGTGACGGCCTGCTGAGCACGACGCCGCCCGTCGACGAGCCACCGGACACCTATGACTACGATCCGGAGAATCCCGTCCCGACGGTTGGGGGCCAGAGTCAGCTGCCCGAGCACATGGGACCGCGGGACCGACGGGCCGTCGAGCGGCGTGACGACATTCTCGTCTATTCCACGC
>DATLRG010000700.1:0-2258 GCA_035534795.1 Chloroflexota bacterium | reverse complement strand
TTGGTCGATCCCAGACGGCGGACCAGCTTGAAGAAGAAGGGGCTCGGATTCATCCGGTAAGAGCCAGAGACTTCGCCCGCGGGCTGGTCGAACGCCTCCATTCGCGCGAGCTCCTTTTTGAACTGATCGTTGATGGCGACGATCCACTCCTGTTCGTCCTTGACCGTCTGAGGTTGAAAGAGGCCTTCCACCAGGCGTTCCTTGCGCGGTAGCGGCTCGAGCATCTTGTACTGCACCATCACGATCGAGCGGCGGCGGAGGTTCAGATAGATTAGGTCGACGCCGAACACCCGCTCCAGGTCCTCGCGATTGGCGGTGAAGACCTCCAGCTGGTCATCGCCCGCTTCGAAGACGGCCCGGCCCGTAATGTCGCTGTCGGCGAGCGTCCATCCTGGAATCCAGCGGGCGTCGTGCTCAATCACCAGGTTCTCTTGCGCACGCGCGGTCGCAAGCGCCGTGGTCCGTCGGCTGAGATCCATGTGGATCGCTTCGGCTCCGGAGGCCCCGAACGTGCGCAATGCCAGGACGACAGCGTCTTCCTGCAAGGCCAACGGGCCGTCGAAGCGCTTCGGCTTAGTCACCAGGGCCGTCAGGCGCTGAAGGGTGCCTTCGTTGGCAGCAAAGTTGCCGATCCGGTCGAGCACCCACTCTCCGAACTTCGGCGACAATTCCTGCAATTCGGCCGTTGAGCTCAGCATAACCGCTGCGGCCGCCTTAAAGCGGCTTGGCGTATCCGACCCCAGCAGCTCGTTCACCGTCGCCGGCGAGATCGACACGACGTGGTCGAAGGACACCCGCGATTGCCGCGTTGCCACGGCCTGGATCGTCCGAACCCAGGCCAGTTTCAACTGCGGCGAGCGGCTTCTGTCGTCCTCGAACCAGTACTCGCTGTGCCCGAGCTTTCCCCCAGGAAGCACGATCAGGATTGGCGCGCGCACAACCGCCTGCCGAGCAACGGCATGGGGAAAGACCAGAGTGAACCGAGCCCCGCCGCCTCGCGACGCCGCAAGATCGTACCAGGCTTCCGGTCCCATCCGTAGGACCGACAGCCCGCGCGCCTTCAGCGTCTTAAGATCCAAATCCGCCATCGCTCGTCGCCAAACCCATAACTAAGGCCGAGCTTAGCGGCTTCCATCCTCTACCTGACCCTACATTCGACCTAGGGTGGTCCCGGCTCGATTTCCGGGGCGCTGGAAGCTGTGCAGTCGCCCGAACTATGCAGGCACTGGGAGTACCTGAATGGCCCGCATCTTTGATTTCGACGGGCATCCCTGGTCCGAGAAAGACCGCCAGGGTTTCAGGCTGCGCGATCCGGTCGAGGACCTGACTCCAGATGACGTGCTGAGATTGACCGACGGCGCCTCGGGCGACCTTTCCTATTGGAGGGCGGATCAGGTGGAGCGCACGGCCAAGGGCTGGTGCGGGGTCCTGGCCCAAACGGAATGGCCAGGCACCGCCCGTTAGAGGCGCGGGCGTCGACGTCTGCTCACGACGTCGCGCCGAGCCGGTGAAAGTCCTCATCGTCGGCGCGCATGCCGGACTGGCCCGTCACGCGGCCCCACGCCTGATAGATCGCCTCGACAAGATGGTCGGGAAGGCCGCGATCCGCGCGCGCATGCATCGATAGGAAACTGTTGGCCCTGTGCGCTTCCGGTTCCGGGGCCGCCAACGGCGTCTCGACGAGGAAGACGAGGTCGATGCCGCCGCAGCGCCCGTCACGCATCACATCGCCCATGGTCCAGACGATCGATTTTCGGTCGAGCTTGAACGGCGGGGTGATGAGCACCACCACGCCCATGGCGTCTGGGCGATCCAGCGCGACCTTGGTCTTCTTGATCTGCTCGTTCGCCGACTTGGTCACGTCCTGCACCCGCCTGCCGACGATACGCAGGGTGTTGGCGGCGACCCGCGGATCGAGATCATGGAGGTTCACGGCGACCGTGCCGAAGATGACCGGCGCGCCCAGATGCGTGCTCTTGGCGAACATCTCCCCGACAGCCTGGCCGACCTCTGGGGCGTTGGCGCGATCGGTTGTGAGCGACTTCACCTCGACGATCACATCGTCTTCGGCGAACAGGACATCGGCGATTCGGCCCTCATAGCCGCTGGGTACCGCAGACTCGGCCGCTCGTCCGCCGGCCTCGATCAGCACGCGGACCATCAGGTCATGCTGGTTCAAGGCTGTCCCGCCCCATCGCCGAGTGCCTCGATCCGCTCCGGCATGTCCAACAGCTTGAGGGCCGCCGCGGAGATCGCTT
>DATLRG010000699.1:0-8107 GCA_035534795.1 Chloroflexota bacterium | reverse complement strand
TGATCGTCGTTCGCCTTGACGTTTCCTAGCCAAAGGATTTCTCGCGCCCTGGCCCGATCGAGCTCGAAACTCGGGTCCACCTCGATCTCCGAGCGAGATGTGTCGATCGAAACGGTAACCAGGCGCGGCGAGGTGTCTTTTTGCTCGGATGATTTGCCCTTCCCGCGCTTCCGTACCCCTTTTCCCGCTTCAACGAGATCTGTGATCGCCCTTTCGTCGTCGGGCAGCGCGTCGTCATGCCCTTCCCGTTTGATCTTCTTCGTCGTCTCGCCTGGATCAAGCGTTAATGCTCTGAGGAAGGATAGCTCGGAGCCATCCAGTTCCTGGCGAATGATCGCACCAACCTGTCGTATCCCGCCAATCATCCCTGTCCCTCCCAGATCTCCACCATCCCAAAGCCTTGCGAGCTCTTGCTGCCGAGGCCGGCGTCGAGGACGATGCGGATGAGCTCTGGCGGGCCGGACAGCCGGAAGGCCCCGTGCCAGGCCTTGATCACTGTGTCTTTGTAGTTCATGATGGCCTGGCGGTGCGGCCGTCCACCGGCCGGGGCCACGGTCAGCGGCGCGGACTCGTCGAGCCGTTCGCCCAGGGCCAGCAGCTTGCGTTGGGCGTTGGCGCCGCACAGAACGCCGAACTCGCGCTCAGTCGGGGCGTAGTAGTAGGTCTTGGCGCGGCCATCGGCCGCGTGCAGCGTCTCGTAGGCGGTCACCGGCGACAGCGTCCGCACCAGCGCTGATGCTCCGGTCTCCGGCGTTGGCTTCAGCTCGACCGATTCGACGCTCAGCGAACTCTCGCCTAGCCGCAGCACTCCGGCCCGCAGCCAGGTACTGGCTAACTCTTCGACAACCGCCCGCACCGGCGACGAAACTTGGAGGCTGACCTGGCCGAGGAACCGGAGACAGGCGCCCTCGCGCCGGTAAGCGCCGTTCAGCCGCGAGAACGTGAAGAGTCGAAAGATGCGTCCTTCCACCGGAAAGCCGCGACCGTGGAGAAACTCGGCCATGTCGCGATTCAGACTCGTATAGATCGCTGCCTGCACGAGGTAGTTGTATTGAATTGGGATCAGGAAGCCATCACCCGCCGACGGGTTGAAGCGCACGATCGCCCGCACCAGCCGAACTCCCGCCCGCTAGAATGCGAAGCAATTATACGACCGAACCGACGCGCGCACCAGACCTCTGGTCCCTGCGTTTCCCTACTTGACCCCCACCGTACACGAAAGATAACATCTCCCCATCACGTCGGAGGTGTTGTCGATGGAGACCCCGCTCACGCCGTTGGACTTCATCCGCCGGACGCGGCGACTGTATCCGGAGCGCGAGGCCGTCGTCGACGGCGACCTGCGGTTGACCTACGAGCAGTTCTTCCGCCGCTGCGATCGCTGGTCGTCGCGGCTGCAGGCCCTCGGCGTTCGCCAGGGCGACCGTGTCGCCACCATCGCGCCCAATACCCACGCCCAGCTCGAATCGTTCTATGCCGTTCCACAGATCGGCGCCGTTCTCGTGCCGATCAACTACCGGCTGATCGCCGACGACTTCGCCTACATCATCCGCCACAGCGGCGCCAGCGTCGTCTGCGCCCACGCCGACTACCTCGAGACGGTCGATAGCATCCGCGCGCGGATTCCCAACGTCGAGCACTTCGTCGCCCTCGAAGGCGCGCGCGACGGCTGGCTCAATTACGAAGACGAGATCGAGCGGGCCTCCGACACCTTCGTCCGATCAGACGTCGCCGAAGGCGACCTGCTCACCATCAACTACACCAGCGGCACCACCTCGCGCCCGAAAGGCGTGATGATCACCCACCGCAACGCTTACGTCAACGCCATCGGCACGCTCGTCCACGTGAACATGACGCCCGCCGACCGCTACCTCTGGACGCTGCCGATGTTCCACGCCAACGGCTGGACCTTCGTCTGGATCGTGACCGCGGTAGGCGGCACGCACGTCTGCCTGCGCCGCGTCGAGCCGCGGGCGATCTTCGGCGCGCTGACCGGCGAGCGCATCACCATGCTCTGCGCCGCGCCAACCGTGCTGATCGGCGTCGCCAACTGCCCCGACGAGCTGCACCGCGGCGCGCCGCGGGGCCTGCGCGTCTTCACCGCCGGCGCGCCGCCGGCGGCCGTGACGATCGAGCGGGTCGAGGGCGAGCTCGGCTGGGAGATCATCCACGTTTACGGCCTCACCGAAACGTCGCCTTTCATCACCATCTGCGAGCCGCGACCGGAGCACGCCGCGCTCTCGCTCCGCGAACGGGCGACGATCAAGGCGCGGCAGGGCGTCGAGCTGATCACCTCCGGCGAGCTGATCGTCGTCGACGACGACGGAGCGGAAGTGCCCCACGACGGCGAGACGCTGGGCGAGATCGTGGTGCGCGGCAACGCCGTGATGCAGGGCTACTACCACGATCCCGAGGCCACCGCGGCCGCGCTGCGCGATGGCTGGTTCCACACCGGCGACGCCGCGGTGGTCCACCCGGACGGCTACGCCGAGGTACGCGATCGCCTCAAGGACGTGATCATCAGCGGCGGCGAGAACATCTCGTCGGTCGAAGTCGAGGGACTGCTGCTGCGGCACGTCGCGGTGCAGGAAGCTGCCGTGGTCGGCCTGCCCGACGAGCGCTGGGGCGAAGCGCCGCACGCCTTCGTCATCCTCAAGCAGGGCGCCACGGCCACCGAGGCCGAGCTGATCCAGTTCGCGCGCGACAATCTCGCCCACTTCAAAGCGCCACGGAGCGTTCGCTTCGTGACCGAGCTGCCGAAGACGGCGACGGGCAAGATCCAGAAGTACGTGCTGCGCGGCGGCCGGGCCAACATCGCCCGGCAGTGAGTGGGTCGGTGCCGAGCGCCCGGGGATGAGGGAAGCGCTCAGCGCATCCCTCGTCCACGGTCGCTCGGCACCGACCCCCTCACTCAGTGGTGCATCCGCAAGTGCTGCATCATCTCAAAACGGTTGTTGGAGCGCCCGCAGGGCGCTCCAACAACCGTTTTGAGATGATTTCTTACACGGCGAGACCGCGGGAAATCTCCATATATGATCTGCACAGGATTGTCATAGCCCTTTCGCGGTCGGCGTTTTCTTCGGATACTACCCGGCCCGCGCCGCGTCCCGCCTCGACCCGATCGAGGCCCTGCGCTACGAGTGAGGCGGGAGCTGCCTGGCAGCTCCCGCACAGCCGTGCCGGCTTCACCGGGGAGCAAATTTAACAGAACCTTCACCAGTTCTCCGCCAGCGCGCGGTAGAGTGTCTCTGTGGTAAAGGTGTCTGAAAAGTGTCAGTTGGTGGACGATATGCACTGCACATCGTCCACCAACTGACACTTTTCAGACACCCCCTACAGTTCACGAAGAGGAGTATCGGTGCGCCCACATCATCGATTTCTCATGACAACCGTCGCGGCCGCGAGCCTTTTCGTCGCCGCCTGCGGTGGTCCCGCCGTCTCGGCGACGGCCCCGACGACGACCCCGGCGGCCGCGGCCGCCGCTTCCACGTCTGCAAGCGCGGCGACGAGCGCGGCAGTGCCGGCGAGCGTGCCGACGGCGGCGGCGACCGCGCTGACGACGACGACGCCCAGCACGAACTCCACCAGCGCGCCGACGACGACGACCGGGCCGGCCACGTCGACGGCCGGCCCGTCGAGCAGCGCGGCGCCCACGGCCGCGTCGTCCCAGGGCTCGATTCGCTACGCCATCGTCGCCAGCGGAAGCAAGGCCGACTACCGGGTCCGCGAGCAGTTAGCGCGACTGTCCTTTCCAACCGATGCCGTCGGGACGACGACGGCGCTGAGTGGAGACCTCGTGCTCGGGGCAGACGGGAAGATCGACTCCGGTCAGTCGAAGATCACCGTGGATCTGACCTCGCTCCAGAGCGATACCTCGATGCGCGACCGGTACATCCAGGGTAACGTCCTGGACACCAGCGACTACCCGATGGCGACGTTCGTCCCCACCGCGATCGAGGGCCTACCGACGCCGCTGCTAACCGCTGGCCAGAAGACCTTCAAGATCGCGGGCAACCTGACGGTCCACGGAGTGACGAAGCCACTCACCTTCAACGTGACGGCTCACGCGAACGGGAAAGACGTGACCGGCCAGGCGACGACCACCTTCACCTTCGAGGACTTCGGCGTGACCCCGCCGAAGACGATGGCCGTGCTGAGCGTCAACGACGACATCAAGCTAGAGGTCACGCTGCACCTGACCAGGAGTGCGTAGAGCAATTTTCAGCGAGATCGCCTCCAGGAGCTGCCAGCGGCTGAAAACGCGACCCGGCTGCGCGGCAAGCGTCGCGAGCACCTGGAACTCGCTCGGCGTGAGCGCGAGCAATCGGTCGTCCTGTCGCACTTCGTGGCGGTCCTGGTCGATCGCGAGGTCGCCGCGGCGCAGGACCTGTCCCGAGGCTGCTGCTGGCGCTGGTCCCGCCGGTCGGCGATCGCTGGCCCGTCGTAGCACCGCTCGGACGCGCGCGACCAGCTCCTTCGGATCAAACGGCTTCACGACGTAATCGTCGGCACCCAGCTCGAGACCAACGATCCGGTCGGCGACCTCATCGCGCGCGGTCAGCATGATGATTGGCACGCTCGCCGTTCTCGGATCAGCGCGCAGCGCGCGACAGACGTCCCAGCCCGAGACCTCCGGCAGCATCAGGTCGAGAACGACCAGGTCCGGCACCGAGGCCCGGGCCAGATCCAGCGCCACGCGGCCGTTATCGGCCTGGAGGACCCGGTACCCGTCGCGCTTGAGATTATGCCGCGACGATCTGCGCAATCTGGGGTACGTCGTCCACGACGAGGATCTGACCGCCCACCATGGGAATCGTTCCGCTCTCCCGTCTCTGCAGAAGCATTCTAGCACCTTCGATTGAGCCGTGGTCCGTACAGACGATGCCAGATTGGACCAGATTCCGCGCTCCCCCGTCGATCGTCGCCGCGAAGAGCATCTCCTGTCCCAGGACCCCAGGCCGCCGGTACCAAGATTGCCCGGAGCGACGTGGACCTCGGCAGGATTGGACCGAGGACGCGGGTGCAGAGGAGATGAACGTGCGCGAGCAAATGGTCAGTGCGCCCTGCGAGCGGACCTTCGCCGTCGTCTTCGACGTCGGCGACGAGGTGATCGCGGGCTTGTGCGACGTCGCCAAGCGCAACCGATTGGCGGATAGCCGTTTTACCGCCATCGGCGGGTTCAGCGGCGTCGTGTTAGGCTATTTCGAGTGGCAAACCAAACAGTTCAAGAAGGTCTCGATCGACGAGCAGGTGGAAGTGCTTGTCCTGGCCGGTGACATCACCTGCGAGGGGGACGAGCCGCGGGTACACGCGCACGTGGTGGTCGGCAAAGCCGACGGCACCGCGCACGGTGGACACCTGATCGAAGCCCGCGTCCGCCCGACGCTGGAGGTGATGCTGGTCGAATCACCGGTGCAGCTCCACCGCAGGTTCGATCCACGCACGGGATTGGCCTTGATCGATCTTCCACCGATCGAGCAGCGCGCGGCCGCGCCGACCCCGCGTCGGCGTCGGGCGTAGAACGCGGTGAGGGGCGCACCGGTCGTCCCCGGTCGGCGCACTGGTGGATGCCCCACCGCCTCCACCGGGCGGTCCTTCGGCGATGTCGCTGGCGTGCAGCAACGCGCGGCTGGAGGCGGAGTTGGGCTGGGCGCCCGCCTACCCGACCGACCGGTCCGGCCTCGCGTCGTGCAGCGTGTACCAATCTGAGTGCGGACACGGCTACCCGTGGCACCGCGGTTGCAGATGCCGTTCCTACGTTCCCTGACGGAGGGCAGAGATGATCGTCTCGGTGCTCACGGCGCAGGCAACGTCACCGGAAGCCGCGCAGCAGGTCTGCCGTATCTTCTACGAGTCCCTGGAGCTGCACCGAGAACCGGGGTGGCTCCGCAGCTCGTGCATGACCAGGATCGACGATCCTCGAGGAATCTTTGTTCACGAGCACTGGAGCAACCGGGCGGCGTGGGAAGCCTGGCAGGGTTCCGTGGCGGACCGGTTCCTTCGTGAGGAGGCCGCGCCCTTCCTCGACACCCCCTGGGAGACCAGCCTGTACGAAGGCGGATACGTCGCGGCAGCAAAGTGATCGGTGGTCAAGGATGGCGCCGTGGCAGCCGGTCAGGGGGTCCGCGACACTCCTTCTCGAAGACCTTGAGCACCGTGGGATCCCCATCGTACCCGGCCGTCACGTCGAACACGGCCCGAACCTAACGTCGCGGCGTGTCCTCCGTGGCCGGCGTGTGCAGGTCTAACCCGAACGCAGCGAAGATTTCAGCGACGTAGCCTTCGAACGTGCGCACGGTCTCATCGGGAATGCGCCGCCGATGCAGCTCCATCGCGGCCGCGAAGTCCTGGTCGTCTCGGTCTGATGCGATGAACATAACTCCCCTCGTCAATGATTTGTCGGTCGATTCAGCGTCGGCCCGACCAGCCCTGCCCGGGTGAGGGATTGCCAACGATGAGCCTCTGACAACAGGCGGCCAGAGCGCGTGGAGTCATCATCGTTTGCCAGCCGGTATTCAGCGGATCACCGGCCGAGGATACAGTGCCCGTACCTATCGATCACCCGGGTGCGGTCGATCTCGACGGCTCGCTTGGCTCTGCCAATACCTACGCGGGCATCACTGCCATCTCGCCGGCACGGTCGCTCGCGAGTAAGGCAGTGGCCCCTGACGGTCACTCGCGCCGTCTTCAGGATCTATTCAGGGCGACCAGGGCGTTATTCAGGGAGGCATCAGGCAAGGATGGGTATCGTGATGGTGATGAATCGGCGATCCGATCGGCGGCGACCACGCCCAATGGCGGGTTGCTCAGGAGGCGGACACCCAGGCTCGACCCATCACCCTGGAGGATACCATGATCAATCGGCTGCTCATTGGACTCGACGGATCGAATCTGGCCGAATCGGCGCTTTCTTACGCGGAGACGCTCGGTCGGGCGGCACGCGCGGACCTGCTGCTGGTGCGTGCCGTCCCGCCTGAGGAGGCCAGTGACGTTCTCGACGAAGTCAACCCGCGCTGGCTACCGTACATGGCGGCGATGCCGTCGACCCCGCCCGGCAGCGCCACCGCCCCGCCACACGGAGTGCTCCACGAGGCCGCGGCGTACCTCGACGCGATCGGCACACGGCTCAATCAACGGGGACTGGCCTGCCAGGCGGTGGCAGCGACCGGCGACGCCGCTGACGTCCTGCTCGAAGAGGCGAAGGAGCTGGACGCCAATTTGATCGTGCTTGGCACGCACGGGCGCTCGGTCCTCGGCCGCTGGATGCACGGCAGCGTGGCCGAGGCGGTTCTCGCGCGGAGTCCGGTGCCGGTGCTGCTGGTCCGCGACGGGACCACCAGGACGGGAACGTCGGCGATGCGCCCGTTGACCTCGATTCTCGTTCCGCTGGATGGCTCGCCGATGGCCGAAGCGGCGTTACCCTGGGCAGCCGAGCTCGCACGACTGCTCTCTGCCGAGCTGCACCTCGTACGGATCGTGCCGCCGCTGGTCCTCGTTCCGGGCGACGAGCTTCAAGGGGTCGACGTCGCCGCGCCCGTTCTGGCGGAGGACCTGGACGAAGGCGCGGCGCGCGCCTATCTCGAAGACGTCGCCGAACCGTTGCGTGCGCAAGGTCTCCCCACGACTTCCATGGTCCGTACGGGCCACGTCGCGGCGGAGATCGTCAACGCCGCGGAGGAGTGCGACGCGGGGCTGATCGTGATGGCAACGCACGGGCGAACGGGACTCGCCCGCGTCTTGCTGGGGAGCGTCGCGCTGCAGGTGCTCCACCGGGAGCACCGGCCGCTGCTCGTGGTGGGACCGCACGCGGGTAGCGGCGCTATGGCTCAGCACGGCCCGCCGAGCCGGCGTGCCCAGACGGCCGAACGCAAGGCCAGCTAAAGCGGCTTTCGGAAGCGTTGAGCGCACGCACGGCCGAGGGCCCGTAGGGTGCCAGCTTGCCTGCCGCCGCCCGGACCCGGTAGTGCGTCGAAGCATCGCGGCGGCAGGCAAGCTGGCACCCTACGGGCCCAGCGCCGAACTGCTCGGTGTCAGGGGAAGTCGTTGTAACGCCTTGAGCACCCGAGCAAAAGGGTGTCTGAAAAGTGAGAGTTGGTGGAAGATTTGC
>DATLRG010000698.1:0-4289 GCA_035534795.1 Chloroflexota bacterium | reverse complement strand
TGGGCCGTTCTTGGACGGTTCATTCTCGAAAGCCCCGCTGACTCCCGACTCCTCTCCGGTAGGAGACACACAGATGAATCTGGGAAGTTCCTCTCTCCGCCAGCTGGCCGAGCTGCGGGATGCCGAGTCGCATCGGGCCTCCAGCTTCGATCGGAGCGGCGGCAACGACGACCGCCTCCACATCGCGCCGGGCGCCACGGCGACGCTCGCCGACGTTCAAGGGGCCGGCTGCATCACGCACATCTGGACGACGATTGCCTGCAAGGACCCTCTCCACCTGCGGAAAATAGTCCTCCGCATGCGCTGGGACGGCGAGAGCGAGCCGAGCGTCGAGGTACCGGTGGGCGACTTTTTCGGGCTGGGTCACGCTCAGGTCACCTACTTCAGCTCGCTCCCCCTCCAGATGTTCAACCGCGGCTTCAACTGCTGGTTCCCCATGCCGTTCTCCCGCCGCGCCGAGATCACCGTCGAGAATCAGACCGACGACGAGGTGATCTACTATTATTACGTCGATTATGAGACGTACGATCGGCTGGATGGCGACTATGGGCGCTTGCACGCCCAGTGGCGGCGCGAAAACCCGACAACCGTTCGCTCGCCCGACGCGGTAAACGAGCGCGAGCACCGCTTGAACGTGACCGGCAAAGATAACTACGTCGTCTTGGAAGCGGTCGGGCGCGGCCACTACGTCGGCTGTCACCTCGACGTCGACCTCAAGGAGCCGGGCTGGTGGGGCGAGGGCGACGACATGTTCTTCGTCGACGGCGAGCCCTGGCCGCCGAGCCTGCACGGCACCGGCACCGAGGACTACTTCTGCGGCGCCTGGAACTACAACCGCCTCGAGCAGACCTTCTGCACGCCCTACTTCGGCTACCACTTCAAGACCAATGCCGATTACACCGGCAAGCACTCGCAGTACCGCTACCACGTCGAAGACCCGATCCGGTTCAAGAAGTCGCTCCTCTTTTCGATCGAGCACGGCCACGCCAACGACGTCGAGGGCGACTGGTCGAGCACCGCCTACTGGTACCAGTCCGAGCCGCACCTGACCTTCCCCAAGCTGCTGCCGGCCGAGCAGCGATTGCCGTACCGCTGGGGCGGCATCGAGCGATGGTAAAAGAAATAGCATTCAGCAATCGGGACCGACCGCCGGTTCCTCGTAGCTGAAGCGCTCGCCACGGTGGTTGACCACCTCGTAGACCCGATCGCGGACCAGGTGAACGTAGGCCGGGGTCAGCGGGACTTTGCCGTGGCCGCCGGGGATGTCCAGCACGTAGGTCGGCAGGCAGAGGCCGGAAATGTGACCGCGCAGCCCCTCCATCAGGCGCAAGCCTTCCTGGATGGGCACGCGGAAGTGATTCGTGCCCGGGGCGCGGTCGAGTTGGTGCAGGTAATACGGCTTCACCCGCGCCTCGACCAGCCGCTTGAACAGCGCGGTGAGCGTCGTCACGTCGTCGTTCACGCCACGCAGCAGCACCGTCTGCGAGAGGACCGGAATGCCCCGGTCGACGCACTGCTCGACCTGGCGCACGAATTCTAGACTGACCTCGCGCGGGTGGTTGACGTGGATGACGAGGTACACCGGCGCGTAGCGCCGGGCCATCTCGGCGAACGCGGGCGTCAGGCGCGGCGGGAAGATCGCCGGGACGCGGGTGTGGATCCGCACGATCTTCAGGTGGGGAATCTCGCGCAGGCGGCGGAAGACTGTCTCGAGGTAGGCATCCGGAAAGACGAGCGGGTCGCCACCGCTCAGGATGACCTCCCAGATTTCGTCATGCTCCGCCAGGTAGCGCAGGGCGCCCTCGAACTGGTCCTTGCGCAACGTCCGCGCCGGCTTCCCGATGAACTCGCGGCGGAAGCAGAAGCGGCAGTGGACCGCGCAGGTCGCGGTGAGCAGGAACAGCGCGCGGTCCGGGTAGCGGTGGACGATGCCGGGCACCGGGCTGTGCGACTCGTCGCCGATGGGATCGCGCAAGTCGTCGGGCAAGACTGCCTGCTCGTCGGGTAGAGGCAGCACCTGGCGCCGCAGCGGGTCGTTGCGGTCCGACCAATCGATCAAGTCGAGGTAGTAGCGCGGAATCCGGACCGGTAGCACCGCTGGCTCAGCGTCATCGCCGACTCCGGCGACCGCGGGGTCGATGCCGCGTTCTCTCAGAAACGCGCGCAGCTCCGTCACGGTGCTGACACTGGAGCGGAGCGCAGCTCCAAAGGGCCCTGGCAACGAACAGCGCCTCCGAATCAGGCGCTCACGCGCTCGATGTACTCGCGGGTGTCCGGGTTCACCGCGATCGTGTCGCCCGGCCCGATGAAGGCCGGGGCGGTGATCGTGACGCCGTTGTCCAGGACGACGGGCTTGGTGAGGCCGGAGGCGGTGTTGCCCTTCACACTCGGCTCGGCTTCCGCGACGGTCAGCACGACGCGCTTCGGCGCTCGGATGCCGACGACCTGGTCGTCGTGGAGCATCACGGCGTAGGTGTCATTCTCGCGCAGGAAGTCGACGATCGGGCCCAGCACGTCCGATTCCGCCGTGTACTGATTGAACGTTTGCGGGTCCATGTAGATCAGGTGATCCCTATCACGATAGAGGTACTGCAGATCGGTCGTCACGATCGGGTATTCTTCGATTGATTCGCCGGACTTGAAAGTGTAGTCGATGACTTTGCCGGTCTTCAGGGATTTGAGCTTGGTCCGAAAGAAAGCGGAGCCTTTGCCTGGATTCACGAATTCCAGGTCGGCGATCTGGTACGGCTCGTCACGGAAGAGAATGTACAGTCCCTTTCGAAAGTCGGAGGTCGTGATCTGCATCCTGTCTCCTTCATCTCACTCGGTTCAGGTGGTGCCCGCGCGGCGTGCGATAACGCGATCAGCCCGCGTAGGCGGCGCACGTCCATGGCCGCCTGCCGCGACGGTGTCGCCCGGCGCGCGATTGGCCTCCGCGGCTCGTGCTGGGGTCATCGCGGCCGATCGCTTGCCGCTCCGGTCGATCGTGGCGGTGCGGGACTCGACCTCGCCGCCGGCCGCCTGACGTCTGACTGCTCCTCGAACGACCCGAACAACTCGTCGGCCGGAAACCAGAGGACCTGACGAATCGAGGTCACGTCGGCGAAGAGCATGGCCAGTCGGTCCACTCCCAGAGCGATGCCCGCGGAGGGTGGCATCCCGGCTTCGAGCGCACGGAGGAAATCGTCGTCGACGTCGTAGAGGGTCTTGCCAAGGTCTCTGCGCTCTTCCCATTCGGCGACCAGGCGGCGGCGTTGCTCGACGGGGTCGGTCAGCTCGCTGAAGGCATTGGCGAGTTCGATGCCGGCCACGTAAATCTCGAAGCGTTCGGCGACCGAAGGATCGCGCGGGTTGAGTCGGGCGAGCGCTGCCATGGAAGCCGGGTAGTCGAACAAAATCGTGGGTCGCGCCTGGCCCAGGTGCGGCTCGATCTCGTTGAGGAAGATCTGGTGGTAGGCCTGCTCCCAGGTCGTTTCCGTCGTGACCGCGTAGCCCTTGGTCCGGGCGATGGCCAGCAGCTGCGCCCTGTCGTTCAGGTCGACGTCGGCGTAGCAACGAAATGCCTCTCGAACCGACAGTCGCTCCCAGGGCGTCGAAAAGTCGATCCACTGGCCGCGATAGCGCAGGCCCGCGCCGTCACCTGGCGGATCGACCGATTGAGCGACGTGGCGGAACAACTCTTCGCACTCGCCCATCAGGTCG
The DNA here is from genome assembly GCA_035534795.1 of Chloroflexota bacterium. GTDB lineage: Bacteria > Chloroflexota > UBA6077 > FW602-bin22 > CADDYW01 > JAJPKB01. Next base: position 587 of record DATLRG010000698.1, on the reverse strand, counting down.
ACGTAATCGGCGCGTGGCCGATACCATTCCAGAATGGTAAACTCCGGGTTGTGCAGGGCGCTGACTTCTTCGCCATTGCGAAAGCTCTTGCAAATCTGAAAGATCGGCCCAATCCCCGCGGCAAGCAGCTTCTTCATCGCGTACTCCGGCGACGTGGTAAGATAGCCGGCGGAGCTTTTGCCTTGAGCGGTTTTCCAGGTCGTCGCGAAGACCTCCAGGTAGGGTTCCATGCCCGGGCAACGGACGAGCAAGGGTGTCTCGACCTCGTGGTAGCCCCGCCCTTTGAAGAAGGCGCGAAGCGCGTCGACGACCCGCTCGCGCATCAAGCGCGACGCCGCTGCCGCGGGGAAGTCCTGAATTGTTTGCCACGTGGGCAGGGCGGTAGTGAACGGTTCTGTTGATCGCATCATCTTCACAAACGCACTCAAACCAATTGTATCAAGCCGGCGCGGATCGCGCGAACGGGAAGCAAGGTAGGGTGGCGCACAGAACCGTCAGGATGGCAGGCATCTCGCCGAGCGATCGCCGCGCGCGTCGTCCAGGCACGCGCGCCTGATCGCCGGGATAGCGCTACATAGACGAGCGTC
>DATLRG010000697.1:0-2767 GCA_035534795.1 Chloroflexota bacterium | reverse complement strand
CAACTTCGTAGCCAACGCCAGTTTTCTCGTAGGTCTCGAGCACCGTTTCGGCAGTGGCCGGGGCTCGGGTTGCTGTTTCCATCATTCCCCCAATGCATTCACGCCAGCAGCGAGTATCCGCCGTCGGCGATGATCGTTTGGCCGCAGATCCAGCGAGCTTCGGGGCGGCAGAGCAACGTCACGACGCGGGCGATGTCGACGGGCTGGCCGAGGCGGCCGAGCGGCGCGCGCTGGCCGAACGCGAGCATGTCGTCTTTGTTCGTGAAGGCGTCGAGCGCCTCGGTCTCGATCACGCCGCCGGAGACGCAGTTGACGTTGATTCCCCGCGGCGCCAGCTCCACGGCCAGATAGCGCGTCAGGCTCTCGAGCACCGACTTGGCCGAGCCGGCCGCCGCGTAATTCGGTAGCACCCGGCTCGACCCAATCGAGCTGATCGAGACAATCCGTCCCCAGCGGCCCTCCATCAGCGGGACCGCGCGCTGCGCGCAGAGCAGCAGCGCACGTCCCATGACGTCGAGCGTTTTCTGCCAGTGCTTGACGGTCAGGTCCATGGCGGGACGGAGCATGCCAAGGGCCGCGTTGCTGACCAGGACGTCTAGCGTGCCAAACTGATCGCGCGTCTCCTGGAACAGGCGATCCAGATCGGCGGGATCGCTCACATCCGCGCGTACCGGGACCGCGCGGCTGCCGAACGATCGGAGCTCCTGCACTGTCTCGTCCGCGGCGCTCCGGTGGCGCAGGTAGTTCACCACGATATCGGCGCCGCCCATCGCAAAGAGCCGCGCGGTCGCCCGGCCGATTCCGCGTGATGCCCCGGTAATCAAGACGACCTGGCCCGAAAAGGGGCGGTCGTTGCTGAGCGTCTCGGTATCCACGGCGCGTCCGGCTTCTCCTTCGTTGTGATCTGTTCGAGTTCCTGGCAAGTATACAACGCGGCACGACGCCAGAAGGTGCGGCCGCTCCTGGCGTTCTCGTGGCGATGCTGGTATGCTGGATACGACACGACGAAGGAAATCAACGCCGATGGCTGGACAACCGGTTCGCGTCCGCATAGCCCCGTCGCCGACGGGTGATCCGCACGTCGGCACGGCCTACATGGCCCTCTTCGATCTGGCTTTCGCGCGCCAGCAGGGTGGGCAGTTCATCTTGCGGATCGAAGATACCGATCGCTCCCGCTACGTCGAGAACAGCGAGCAGCAGATTTTCGATTCGCTTCGTTGGCTCGGCCTCGATTGGGACGAAGGCCCGGAGAAGGGTGGACCGTGTGGTCCGTACCGCCAGTCAGAGCGCCTGGCGCTCTATCAGGATCATGCCCGGCGCCTGGTCGAGACGGGTCACGCCTACGAATGTTGGTGCAGCGCCGAGCGCCTCGACCAGGTCCGCGCCGCGCAGCGTGCCAGCGGCCAGCCGACGCGCTACGATCGTTGCTGCCTTGGCAAGGCGCGCGAGCAACGCGCGCTTGAGCCAGGCTTTACCGAAAAGTCAGTCATCCGAATGCTCGTACCGGACCATCCACCGCTGGTCTTCGACGACCTGATTCGCGGTGAGACCGGCGCGCCGTCCCCGGACGACCAGGTGCTGCTGAAGTCGGATGGCTTTCCGACGTACCACCTCGCGGTGGTGGTCGACGATCACCTGATGGAGATCACGCACGTCACGCGCGGCGAGGAGTGGATCAGCTCGACTCCGAAGCAGCTCCTCCTGTACGGCTGGTTCGGCTGGGAGCCGCCGAAGTTTGCCCACTTCCCGCTCCTGCGCAATACCGATCGCTCGAAGATCAGCAAGCGCAAGAATCCAGCAGCGCGACTGCACTGGTTCAAGGAGCAAGGCTTCCTGCCCGAGGCGCTGCTGAACTTCCTGGCACTCATGGGATTCAGCATGCCGGATGGCCGGGAGATTTTCTCCTTCCCGGACCTGGTCGATCGCTTTGACTGGAGCCGCTTCAGCCCGGTGGGGCCGATCTTCGACGGCGAGAAGCTCGACTGGCTCAACGGGCAGTACGTGCAGGCGCTCCCAGAGGAAGATTTCCTGCGTCGGATCCAGCCATACCTGCCCAATGGCGGCGAGGAAGACGCGCTGCGTCGCCTGCTCGGCCCGCTGCGGGAACGCACCAGGCGGCTATCGGACATTCGCGATCAGGTCGACTTCCTGTTCGCGGACCAGTTGCATCTGGACACGGCGCTGTTGCTCAAGCAAGGGTTCGATCGGCCAACGGCAATAGAAGCCTTATCGAGTGCCGAGAATCTGGTGCGCGCGGCCGAGCCGCTCGAGCCCGCGGTCCTGGAAGAAGCCTTCAACCTGGAGACCGAACGGCGCGGTTGGAAGCGGCGAAACTTCTTCATGACCGTGCGTGTCGCGGCGACCGGCAAGACGGCGACGCCGCCGCTGTTCGACACCATCGCCGCGTTGGGTCGTGATCGCACCGTGGCGCGGCTGGCTGACGCGCGCGCTGGCCTCGTGACGCAGCACTCGCCGTGAAGGATGTCGTGCAGCGCTATCGCGTCGTCGCTTTCGAGACCGTTTTCCCCATCTGGCAAGATCAGGTCGAGCCACGCGGTGGCGGCGTGGCGTTCCTGCCGCTCGACGTGGCGGAGTGGCCCGCGGTCGTGAGTGCGATCGTCCAGGCGCATTTCCACCACCGGACAGTCCGCAGCGCGGAGCTGGGCATCTCGACTCTGGACGAGTCCGTCCTGGGACAGTTTTGTCACCGCCGTGGCGACGTGTACTGGCAAGGCGGCGACAGTCCATAGAGGGTGTGTGAGAAGGG